>JALRGF010000197.1 GCA_023253495.1 Verrucomicrobiales bacterium | reverse complement strand
GCAAACGCGGCGGAGCCGGAAACCGTGCCGCCGGCAAAATCCGTTCCCAACCGCCGATGACGGTCGCCCATTTCCGCAACGAATCTTCCGACTGCCGATGAGTGAATGGCCTGCCTTTCTGGAGAAGCCCTGGGTCGATGACCCGGTGACCGGCGTGCGCCTGCCGGTGCCGGTGGCCGGCTGGACACGGGTCGACCGGGACGCGGTGCTCGGCGGGCTGTCCGATTTCTGTTCCGGGGTGCTGCGGGTCAAGGGGTATCTGGATGGCGATGCGCTGGAGCGGCTCGGGGACGGGTACCGCCGGATGCTCGCGGCGCGCGGTGACGACCCGGGCGGTGACGATTTTCTGGAGTTTGTGGCGTTGGCGCTGGAGCGTGAAAAGGGATTGACGGTGGATGACGAGCTCGGGCGGATGGAACGCGTGCTGCACCGGGCGCGCTTCGACCGCATGGTGCAATGGACTTTCGGGCGCCTGCCTGGGGTGATGCCCGGCGAGCTCTACGAGATCATGCCGTCGGCGCGCGCCATCTGCCGTCTGCTCCGGTGCCCGGCCTCACTGGCCGGCGACACCTCGCTGATCCATGTGGCCTCGGTCAATCCGGCGGCCGCGCATGTGGCGGCCTGCTGGCTGCGCGCGGAAATCGCGCGGCAGGAGCTGGGAGAGGCACCGTTTGTTTTCGCGTTCACCCTGACGCCGGACGACTGGCGGTCGCGCTGCCAGCAGCATTTCCCTGAAGACGTGCATGAGCGCTGAGATCAAGCTCAACGACGCGCAGAAGACGCTGGTCCTCGAGGCACTGCGCCTGTCCGCACCGCCCTCCGAGGCGGTCACGCTCTCCGACGAGGCGCTGTGGCGCCGGACCTCGAAAAACCGCCTCCTCGGAGCGCTCGGCATGGCCACCGGGGTACCGGCGTTTCCGGAAGTGCGGTCGCTGGTCGATCCGGATTTCCTGCGCCAGGCCGAGCCCACACTACTGGCCAGTGGGCAGTTTGTGCCACTGCGCCGGGAGGCCGACCGGGTTCTGGTGGCGGTCGCCAATCCCTGGGATCACGCGGCCGACGACTATATCACCAGCCGGTTTTCCGAGTGTGTGCCGGTGAAGATTCTGACCGCGATTTCGAGTATCTCATCGGTCATTGAAATGATGGAAGGATCCACCGGGCCGTCGCGGGCCGAGCTGGATGCGGTGGTGGTCGAGGAATATCTGGCCGGGCTGCCCGACTTCGATGTGACCCAGCGGCACGAGGAACCGATCGCCCAACTGGTCGCCGGCATGCTGGCCCAGGCGATCCGTCAGCATGCCTCGGACGTGCACATCAAGACCGAGAAAAACAGTTTTTTCTATGTGTTCCGTGTCGATGGCGACCTCGGGTTGCGGGTCGAGATGCCGATGAAGCTGCGGGACCGGGTCGATGCCTTTCTGCTCAACCTGATGCGTCTGCCGCCGGAGGAACGCAGCAAGCGGCCGGGGATTTCCGGGCGGTTCACGGCGAATTATTACGGCCGGGCGGTCGGCATCCGGTACGAGCGGCACCGGACGTACCGCGGGTATCATGTGACGATCCGTCTGCTCGACAAGACGCATCTGGAGGCGCGCCTGGGCATGGGAAACCTGGCCTTTGACGAAGCGACGCTTTTTGAGCTGGAGAAGGCGATGGCGGTGCCTTCGGGGATCATTGTGATGTCGGGGCCGACGGGGTCGGGAAAATCGACCACCCTCAATGCGATGCTGCGCCAGCTGAACCGCCCGGAGGACAACATCCTGACGCTGGAAAACCCGGTGGAGGATGAGATTCCCGGGGTGACGCACTGTGACCTGAAGGATTCCTCCGAGTTCAAGCCGATGATTGCGAGCTTCATGCGTTCGGATCCGGACATCATCTTCATGGGGGAGGTGCGGGACCGGGAGTCGGCGGAGCTGGCCATCGAGGCGGCCATCACCGGCCACAAGGTGCTGACGACGATCCACACGCCGCGGGCGTCGCAGATCATCGAGCGGTTTCAGCAGCTCGGGATCGAGCGTTGGAAGATCGCTCAGACGCTGAAGGCGGCGTGCGCCCAGCGGCTGGTCAAGCTGCTCTGTCCGGCGTGCCGGGTGCCGCAGCCCGGGGTGCCCGAGCACGACCGGCGCCTGTTTTTTCTCGGCGACGAGTGGGCGACCACGCCGGTTTTCGAGCACCGCAAGGAAGGATGTGCCCAGTGCCACGGGCGCGGGTATGCCGGACGGACGGCACTGCTGGAAATCCTGCCGATCACGCCGCAGGTGGGTGACACCCTGGCCAAGGGCGATCTTTCGCCCTTCGAGATCGAGCGGGCCATCCGCCGGGACACCGGGCTGCCGTCGCTGCGCGACAACGGCCTGAAGCTGCTGGCGTCGGGCAAGACCGATCTGGAAGCGCTGCGCCGGGTGCTCGACCTCACGTATCAGCAATGATTGCCCAGCCGCGGCCGCCACAGATTTGAGCCATGCCCTCGTACCAGGTCACTTTGCGCAACGTCAAGCAGCCGGACATTTCCCGGCTGGTCGAGGTGCAGGCGTCCAGCCGCGAGCAGGCGGCGAGCATTGCGCACCGTCCGGGGTTCCGGGTGGCGCTGGTCAAGCCGCTGGTCGGCGCGCCGCCGGGCACGCCGGTGCAGGGGGTGTCGCGCAAGGAGATGATCAAGTTGTTCCGCGGCCTGGCGTCGATGCTCAAAGCGAACATCAATACGGCGGACTCCCTGATGTATT
>JALRGF010000176.1 GCA_023253495.1 Verrucomicrobiales bacterium | reverse complement strand
ACCGCGGTGTGAAATTTTCCGCAGTGTGGCGTCATGCGCGCACTAGGTTCCTCTCGCCCTCCCCACGACGGGCGATCCCTGTGAGTGCTCGCGACCCCGAGCAGGTAAACCCTTTCACCTAACGGTGGAAAGAGAGAGTGTTTGACGCAGCTTTAATGGGTACTGCCGTGGTTGCGCGTCTGTCGCAGCGCAAGTCTTCGAAATCCCTAAATCCTAGTCGCGGGCGTGTCCAGACGATCCAGGCGGTGAGTGAAGGCCTCGGTTCGTCGTTCCGCCCGCCCTTTGACACCTCTACGAAGAGGTGTTGCCCGACCCCGTTTCCCCGGCCAGCACCACCACCTGGTGCCGGCGGATGGCCTCGACAATCTCCTCACGCCGCAGCGTGATCGGAAGGTCAGCAGGATATCGGATCGGCATCATGGTCACGGCGGGCGATGATCATACCCGGAATTCAGCCCCTGACGAACTCTGATCAGCTCCCCGCCCGCCCTCACGCCCACCGGTCAGGATCCAGCAGCCGCAGGTCAAAGCCCGGGGGCTCGCCGTCCACGAGCCGCGCGACAATTTCCCCGGTGGCCGGCGCCAGGCTCAACCCCATCATGGCATGCGCGGTGGCCACCACGAGGTTGCCCGCGGCCCGCGTGCGCCCGAGGTACGGCAACCCGTCCGGCGAACACGGCCGCAGTCCGCTCCAGAACGGCAGCCCGCCGAGGTCCACCCCGCGGAATGCCGGAAAATACTCCGGCACCGCCTTCAGGATGCCCGCCACCCGGCGCGGCCGCGGCGGGCTGTCCCGCGCCGTGATTTCCATCGTGCCACCAAAACGCAGCGTCTCCCCCATCGGCGTCACCGCCACCCGCGCCTCGGTCAGAATCGAACAGAGCGCCGGCTGCTGCACCGGATCCGCCACCGTCACACTGTACCCGCGCCCGGCCTGCATCGGCAGCCGCAACCCGAGGCCGCGGCCGACCGCCTCCGACCACGCCCCGCCGCACAGGACAAATTCATCGCCGGCCACCTCGCCATCCCGCGTCACCGCGGCCGCCAGACGCCCGCCGCTCCGCCGCCACCCGGTCACCTCCGTTGACCAGCGCAGGTCGGCCCCGGCCGCCCGCAACCGCCGCTCGAGAGCCGCCACAAACCGCGACGGGTCCAGGTGGCAATCCTGCGGATAATGAACGCCTCCCTCCACCGCCATCGTGATCGTCGGATCGAGAGCGGCCAGCGCGGCGGGATCAAGCACGTCCGCCGGCACCCCGAGCGCCTGCGCCTGCCGCGCCGTGGCCGCCTCTTCCTCCAAGGCATGCCCGGTCCGGCACAACATCAGCAACCCTTTGCGCACCAGCCCGAAATCTTCCTCAGCCGCCAGCTGCGCATAACGCGCCCGGCTGGCCAGATGCAGGTCGCGCAGGAGCGGGCCGCTGCGCTCGACGTGCTCGCGGGTCGCACTGGCCATGAACCGCAGCGCCCACGTCACCAGCCCCCAGTCGGCCCGCGGTTCAATGTAGAACGGCGATTCCGGATTCCACATCCACTTCAGGCCGAGAGCCACCATCCCGGGCGCCGCCAGCGGCACAAAATGGCTCGGCACCACCATGCCGGCATTGCCCAGCGAGGCACCGCGCTTCACCGGATCCGCCTCGATCACCGTGACCCGATGCCCGCGCGCCACACACTCGGCCGCGACACTCAACCCGATCACCCCGCCTCCGATGATGACAACGTGTTTCGTCATAAGTCACCGCGGCTCGACCGCCTCCGCCTCCGCACGGATCCCCCAGGCAAACGGATCATCCACTTCCTGCCACAGCACCGCTTCCGCCATGATAAACGCACGACCCGAAAGATGCGGGTGGATCGTGCCCCGGGTCCGGTCCGCCCACCGGTACCACGCCTCAAAATGCGTGCCGAGAATGCCTTCCTGCCGCCACACCACTCCTTCGTCCAGCGCACCATCCGCCGCCAGACAGGCGAGCTTCGCACTCGTCCCGGTCCCGCACGGGCTGCGGTCGTACGCACCACCCGGACACATCACGAAATTCCGGCTGTGGTTCTCCGGTGACCCCGGCGGTCCGAACAATTCCACATGATCCACATCCGGATACCCCTGCGCATTGACCGCCGCCCGGATCCGCTGCGTCAGGTCGCTCAACCGCGCCACCCGCGACAGATCAAGCACCTCGCCATGGTCCCGCACCAGAAAAAACCAGTTCCCCCCCCACGCCACATCGCCGCGCACCGGACCATGCCCGGGCACGTCCACCACCACGTCCCGCGCCGCACGATACGCCTCCACATTGGTCAGCGCCACCCGGCCATCAGCTTCCAACGTGGCCTCCACCACGCCAACCGGGGTGTCGATCCGGCACCGCCCCGGCTCGAGGCGCCCGAGATGGCGCAGCGTGGCGACCACCCCGATCAGGCCGTGCCCGCACATCCCGAGATACCCGGTATTGTTGAAAAAAATCACGCCGGTCAGGCAGTCGGAACGCGGTGACGGGCAGAGCAGGGCGCCGACCAGCACGTCGTGCCCTCGCGGTTCGTTCAGGGTGGCGCTGCGGTACGCATCAAACCGCTCCTGCAGCACCCGCCGCTGCCCGGACACCTCGCCGCCCAAGAGATCGGGAAACCCCTCGATCACCGTGCGCGTCGGCTCGCCGGCCGTATGCGAATCAATAACCCGGATCGGGGGCGCCGTTTTCATGACACGCTCCGCCTCAGAGCCCCGGACGGCACGCCAACGCTTTCCGGATGATCGCCAGCACCTGCTCGCGCTCGGCCCCGGCAATCGGCAGGCGCGGCTCACGCACCCACTCGGTGCCCAAGCCGGTCTCCTGCATCAGCAGTTTGATGTACTGCACAAAGTGCACATGGGTGTCGAGTTTCATGAGCGGCTGGCTCCAGCGGTACAGCGCCCGCGCTTCCTCCCATCTCCCTTCCCGGGTCAGGTCCCAGAGTTTCTGGTTCTCCTTCGGAAAGGCGATGCCGCTGCCGGCCACCCATCCGTCAATCCCGAGGATGGCACACTCCAGCATCAGATCATCCACCCCGGTGAACAGCTGATACCGGTCGCCGACCTGATTGCGGATTTCCGTGATCCGCCGCGGATTGCCGCTGCTTTCTTTGATGGCCACGAGGTTCGGAATGTCCGCCAGTTCCTCAAACATTTCCGGCGTGACGTCGGCGGTATACCCGATCGGGTTGTTGTACAGCATCCACGGCAGCGGACTGGCCGCCGCCATCGTCCGAAACCAGTGCGCAATCTCCCGCGCGTCCGCCTTGTACACCATCGGCGGCATCACCATGAAGCCGGAAGCCCCGAGCCGCTCGCAGTCACGCATGTACTCCGCCGCCGCCCGCGTGCTCATCTCCGCCACCCCGGTCAACACCGGCACCCGGCCGGCCGCCGCCTCCACCGCACACCGCACCACCGCCCGCTTCTCGTCCGGTGCCATCGTCTGATTCTCCCCCAGCGACCCACCCATGATCAGCCCGGCCACCCCCGACTCAATCAACACGCGGCAATGACGCGCCGTGCCCTCGAGATCGAGCGACTGGTCACGGTGAAACTGGGTGGTGACGGCAGGAAACACCCCGGCCCAGCGAGCGGCGGCCGGTGCAGCGGACGGATCAGTGGATGACATGGACCCGCAGATTTCGGCAAAGCCGCCGTTTCGCAAGGAGGAAAAGCCCTGCGCCCCGCTACGCCTGCGGCGCCCGCGTGCGCTCGCCGTCCACCAGGCGCCAGAGCTTGCGCGGGTTGCCGTCCTGCAGCTCGGCCGGCAGCAGCCCGGCCGGCATGTTCTGGAAACAGACGGCCCGCGTCCACCGGGCGATCGCCGCACTGCCGACCGACGTCGTCCGCCCGTCCGAGGTCGCGGGAAACGGCCCGCCATGCACCATGGCATGACAGACTTCGACTCCGGTCGGATAGCCGTTGTGGATGACGCGTCCGGCCTTGTGCGCCAGCACCGGCAACAGCCCGCGCACCAGATCGCTGTCGGCCGCCTCGGCATGCACCGTGGCCGTCAACTGGCCCTCCAGCGCCTCCGCAGCCGCAATCACGTCCGCCTCATTCTCGCACAAAACCACCAGCACCGCCGGTCCAAACACCTCCTCATGCAACAACCCGTTCTTCCGCCACGCCCGCGACGTGGTCACAAACACCCCGGCCTGCTGCTCCATCCCCTCCGCCACCACCTGCACCGATGTCATACTGCCCAGCCGCGACCGCCGCGTCGCAAAATTCTCCGCAATCTCCCGGTTGAGCATCGCCACACACGGCGTGGCCGCCACCAGGCTGCCGAGCTTCGCCACAAATTGATCCGCCTCCCGCCCCGCCGCCACAAATACCAGTCCGGGCTTGGTACAGAATTGCCCGGCCCCCAGGATCACCGAGGCATGCAACCCGGTCGCAATCGCCCCCCATCGCTCCCGCAACGCCCCCTCCAACACAAACACCGGATTCACACTGCTCATCTCCGCAAATACCGGAATCGGCACCGCCCGCGCCGCCGCCAACGCCATCAACGCCGTGCCCCCGGCCCGCGACCCGGTAAACCCGACCCCGCGGATCTCCGGGTGCCGGACGAGCTGCTGACCGACCCCATGGCCCGCCCCGAACACCAGCGAAAACACCCCTTCCGGCATCCCGGTCTCCCGCGCCGCCTCCACCACCGCCAGTCCCACCATCTCCGACGTGCCCGGATGCCCGCCATGCGCATTCACCACCACCGGACAGCCGGCCGCCAGCGCCGATGCCGTGTCGCCACCAGCCACCGAATACGCCAAAGGAAAATTCCCCGCACAGAAAACCGCCACCGGCCCGGACGGCACCAGCATCGACCGTACATCCGGCTTCGGCACCGGCGTCCGCTCCGGCCGCGCCGTCTCAATCCGCACATCCGCCCAGCTTCCCTCCTCAATCAGATCCGCAAACATCCGCAGTTGCCCGCACGTCCGCCCACGCTCCCCCTCCACCCGCGCCGCCGGCAACCCGGTCTCCGCCGTCACCCGCTCCACCAACGCCGGTCCCATCCCCTCCACCCGCGTCGCCACCGCCCGCAGAAACCCCGCCCGCTTCCGCGGCGAAAGCGCCGCATACTGCGGAAACGCCGACGCGGCCAGATCACCGGCCCGCGCCACCTCAGCCTCCGTGGCCGCCAAAAATTCAGGCTCCAGCACTCCCCCATCCACCGGGTTCACCCCGCGGCCCGCCACATCCGACCCGCCACCGCGAGCCCACCCGATCATCGATCGTCCAGTCAACAGTTCACTCATCGGTCCCACCGTCCACGCGCGCCCCGCTCACGCAAATGGAAACGGTCAGAGCAAGAGCGCAGATCATCATGTCCACCCCGATATCGTCCCTCAATGAGTACCCCAAAACCCCAACGGAGCCAAGCCCCGCCCATCCCCACCCTCATCCACATCGCTCACACGGATCCACACCCCTCCCACGGGCCGCCGCCGCAACACACGTCACAATACCAAACCCAACATCACTCCAAGTTGGAGTCGAGGCCAAAGCCGCAAACAGCTCCACCCTGCGAAGCCAGCCGAAAGCCGATTGACCCTTCGCAATAAATTCTCCATTGCGGACGCAAAAATATGGCTGGATCCGGCACTCCGGATCCACACCTCTCCCCTGGGCGCACCTGAACAGGGAGACCCATCGCCAGGCGTCACCCTAGCTCTTGTAGCGCAGGCGCTTCTTGTGGCGGTTGGCCTTCATGCGCTTGCGGCGCTTGTGTTTGTTGATTTTGGCTTTGCGCCGTTTTTTGAGTGAACCCATGGAGCCTTGTCGGGGTGTGGTTGGTAATGGTGGAACGAATCGGATGGCGCC
>JALRGF010000137.1 GCA_023253495.1 Verrucomicrobiales bacterium | reverse complement strand
AGTTCATCACCCGCCAGCACAAAGCCGGCCAGCCGTTCTTCTGCTGGTGGAATGCCACCCGCATGCACTTCCGCACCCACGTCAAGGAAGCCAACAAAGGCATCAGCGGACCCAGCGGCGACGAATACCACGACGGCATGGTCGAACACGACAACATGGTCGGTGAACTGCTGAAACTCATTGACGAACTCGGCCTCGCCGAAAACACCATCGTCCAGTACTCGACCGACAACGGCCCGCACTACAACACCTGGCCCGACGCCGGTACCACCCCGTTCCACGGTGAGAAAAATTCGAACTGGGAAGGCGCTTACCGCGTCCCCTGCTTCGTCCGCTGGCCCGGCCATTTCCCCGCCAACGAAACCCTCAACGGCATCGTCTCCCACGAAGACTGGCTGCCCACCTTCGCCGCCGCCGCCGGCAATGACAAAATTGCCGAACAGCTCAAGGCCGGCGTGGAACTCAACGGCCGCACCTATCGCAACTACATCGACGGTCACAACCTGCTCGACTACCTGAAGGGCAAAACCAAGGAGTCGCCCCGCAACCAGTTCGTCTACGTCCAGGACAACGGCGAAGTCGCCGCCATCCGCGTCGGCGACTGGAAAGCCGTCTATTTCGAAAACCGCGCCGACCGTCTGCAGATCTGGAAAGAACCGTTTGTCGCCCTGCGCGCCCCGGACCTCTACAACCTGCGCCGCGATCCGTTCGAAAAAGCCAAGATCGGCTCCAACACCTACGAAGACTGGTACATCGACCGCGCTTACATCCTCGGTCCGATGCAGATGGTCGCCAGCAAGTTCCTGCTCACCCTGAAGGACTATCCGCCAAGCCAGGCGCCCGGCGACTGGAGTCTCTCTTCGCTCGAACGCCAGATCAAAGCGATGGCCCCGAGCACCCGCTGACCGGGATCCCCCAACCGCCCCCCGCATACCTTCACGTCATGAGTGCTCTCTCCATGAAATCTCTCGTGGCCACCCTCCTGATGGTGTGCGGGGTGGCCCGGTCCGCCGCCTCCCCGGATCCGCTGCCGTCCTGGCACGAGTCCGCCTCCCGAAAAGCGATCGTCTCTTTCGTCAGCAAGGTCACCACCGAAGGAACGGCGGACTTTGTTCCGCTCCCTCAACGCATCGCCGTCTTCGACAACGACGGCACCCTCTGGGCCGAACAGCCGGCCTACTTCCAGGCGCTCTTCATCTTCGACCGCATCCGCGAACTCGCCCCCGCGAAACCGGAATGGAAGGAGCAGGAGCCGTTTGCCTCCGTCCTCAAGGGCGATCTGCGCCAGGCCCTCGCCGGCGGTGAACACGCGCTGCTCGAAATGGCCATGGCCACCCACGCCAACACCACCACCGAGGAATTCGAAGCCATCGCCACCCGCTGGATCACCACCGCCCGCCACCCGAAAACCGGGCGCCTCTTCACCGAAATGGTCTACCAGCCGATGCTCGAACTGCTCGCCTACCTGCGGTCCCACGGCTTCAAAACATTCATCGTCTCCGGCGGCGGCATCGAATTCATGCGCCCCTGGGCCGAACAGGTCTACGGCGTGCCCCCGGAACAAGTCATCGGCTCCAGCATCAAAACCCGCTACGAACTCCGCAACGGCCAACCCGCCCTCGCCCGCCTCCCGGAACTCAATTTCATCGACGACAAGGAAGGCAAACCGGTCGCCATCCAGCAGCACATCGGCCGCCGCCCGCTCATGGCTTTCGGCAATTCCGACGGCGACTTCCAGATGCTCGAGTGGACCACCAGCGGCCCGGGCCCGCGCTTCGGCCTGCTCGTTCACCACAACGACGCCGAGCGCGAATTCGCCTACGACCGCCAGTCCTCCATCGGCCGCCTCGACCGTGGTCTCAACGAAGCCCCCACCCGCGGATGGACCATCGTCAGCATGAAAGACGATTGGAAATCCATCTTCCCGGACCCCCGCTGATCCCGCCACCTTTCTCCATCACCCTTCCACCCTCCCTCCAACGCCCATTCCGCACTTGCCCTCCACGGCATCCTCACCACCATCCGCCATCCTCCCGCCCATCACCTCAACCGGAACTCTCATGTATATCACCATCCTCAAAGCCACCACCCTCGCCGCCGCCATCCTGCTCACCTCCTGCGCCGCCGGCCGGGTCGACCGCGTCGAAGACCGCGTCGACCGCCGCGAAGACCGAGTCGACCGCCGCCACTACAGCGGCCCCGGTGACGTCGTCGAAGACCGCATCGACAAACGCGAAAACGTGAACGACAAACTGCGCGGCCGCCGCGGCCTGCTCTATTAAGCGGCCGCCTTGGGCTGCGTCTCGCGCCGTCCCGGCCAGCCCGAGCCCACGCTCTCCATGAAACATCCCGTGCTCCGCTCATTCCTGCATCGCGCCCTCCCCTTAGCCCTCCTCCAGCTCACCGCGTGCCAGACCACGGAGTCCGACCGCGACCTCTTCCTCCAGGCCGACGCGGACCGCGACGGCCGGCTTTCGCTCGCCGAAGTGAAAGCCGTCGGCCTGCCCCGCCTGTTCGCGCGATTCGACCCTGACGGCGACGGCACCGTCTCGCTCTCCGACGTGCGCGCCGTCCAGCCGGACTTCGATGCACAGGAATTCTCCGCCCGCGACCTCAACCGCGACGGGCGTGTCACCTTCGCCGAATACCGTCAAGTCGCCGAAAAACAATCGGTGCTCGAAGGGCTCTTCGCGCAGATCGACACGAACCGCGATGGATTTATCGACCGCCGGGAGTCCGATGCCTGGACCGGCTCGCTGGAACGCCCGCCCCACTGATCCGCTTCACCGCCGCACCGCCATCCGCCATGCCGTCATCCCCGCACTGCTCGTCCCTGTCCCGCCTCCTCCGCAGCCTGCCGGTGGTTTTGATTCTCCTGGAATCCACCGCCTGCGTCGCCCCGCATCCCAGCCCGGTCGTACGCGGCCGGCGCAGCGGCGGCCTCGCCGGTGCTGCCATCGGCGGCGCCGTGAATGGCTGGGAGGGAGCCGCCGCCGGTGCCCTGATCGGCGGCGCCGTCGGCGGCATGTCCGGCCGCGCCCGCCGCAACTATTACACCGGCACCCCGTACTGGGCTCCCGCCCGCAGTTATTACGGCCGCGGATACTATTGACCCCGCCCGCCCGACTTTCCCCCATCCCGAATCGTACCTCACCACCCGCACCCCCGCCTCATGTCCCGTCTGTCCCCCACTTCCATCTCCCTGCTCGCCGCCGGCATCTCCACCCTTGCCGCCGCCGCTGATCCCACACCCGCCGCCGCCACCAGCGA
>JALRGF010000091.1 GCA_023253495.1 Verrucomicrobiales bacterium | reverse complement strand
ATCGCGCGCGCTCCCGGCACCAAAGTCATGCTCATGGGCGTCGAGCGCATGCGCGCCATCACCGATGCCCTGATCGCCGCCGGCGCCGACCCGACCACCCCGATCGCCCTCGTCCGCTGGGCCACCACGCCGCGCCAGCAGGTCCTCACCGGCACCCTCGCCACCATCGCCGACGACATCGACCGCTCCAGTTTCAAAGCCCCGGCCGTCGCCGTCATCGGTCCCGTCGTCTCACTGCGCGAGCCGCTCCGCTGGTTCGACCGCCGGCCGCTCTTCGGCACCCGGGTGCTCGTCACCCGCACCCGCGAGCAGGCCGGCGCCCTGAGCACCCGGCTTTCCGCCCTCGGTGCCGACGTCATCGAGTTGCCGACCATCCGCATCGAGGACCCGGTCGACCGGCTCGGGTTCGGCGAACTCGTCCAGGACGCCCACAAGTACGAATGGCTTGTCTTCACCAGCCCGAATGGCGTCGAGCACTTCTTCACCCTCTTCCACAAACTCTATGACGACATCCGCAGCATCGGCGGCGCCCGCATTGCCGCCGTCGGCAACGGCACCGCCGCCGCCATCCGCGCGTACGGCCTCGGCGTGGACCTGGTACCGGAAAAAATGACCGCCGACGGACTGCTGGCCGCCCTGCTCAAGATCGACGGCGGCGTGGCCAACCGCATGTTTCTCATCATCCGCCCCGAGGAAGTGCGGCACACCGTGAGCGAGGGCCTCACCAAGGCGGGCGCCATCGTCGATGATGCCATCGCCTACCGCACCGTGCCGGAAACCCTCGACGAAACCGGCGCCCAGGCGCGGTTCCGCGAGGAGGGCGCCGACGTGCTGACCTTCGCCAGCGGCAGCGCCGTCGAACATTTCCTCGCCCTCAACCTGCCGATCCCGCCGTCGGCGCAAATCGTCAGCATCGGCCCGGTCACCACGGAGGTCATCCGGCGCCACGGCCTGCGCGTCGCCGCCGAGGCCGCCACCCATGATATTCCAGGTCTGGTCGAGGCGGTGCGCCGCCTGGTGACGGCCAAATGACCCGGCACCCCGCCTCACCCCGCCGCCGCCACCCGCAACTTTTACTGGCGAAGGGATTTCATCTGTGGCAATTCACCGCCCCGATGCGACTGCGCCTCACCACCCCTGCCGTTCTGCTGCTGGCCCTGGCCACGCCAGCCGGGACCGTCGCGGTCGCTCAGGAAAAAAAACCCGCCGCCACCAAACCGGCCGCCCCGGCCAAAAAGCCGGCTGCCGCCAAAACCAAGCCGGCCGCGCCCCCGGCACCGGCCACGTCGCCGACATCGCCGCCCCCCGCCGCCGGCAACCCCGCCGCGGCCGCGGCCGACGCCAACCGCAGCAAAGCGCTGGTGCGCGCGATCTCGACTCAGGAAAAAAGCGAGAAGGCCGGTGAGGTGTTCCGTCAGTTCATGGAGGGGTCGGCCGAGGAACGCTCGCAGCTGGTCGCCGACGCCGCCAAAAACAGCGCCGAAGCCCTCGCGTACTTCACCGACAGCCCGAACCGCGACTTCAAGCCGCTCAGCATTCAGATCCTCGGCACCGTCACTTCCCCGAGCAGCCCGGACCGCGTGTTCTTCCCGTACTTCGTGGCCACTGACAAAAATCCGCTCGGTTTTGTCACCGTGGTGGTCGAAACCGCCCAGGGGTTCCGCGTCGACTGGGCGTCGTTCAAACGCGGGCACGACCAGAAGCTCGAGGCGTTCCTCTCGGAAAAAAAACCGGGCACCAGCATGAGCGCCCTGCTCGGCATCTCGAGAGCCCACATCTTCGGCGACGAAGGACCGTCCGGAGGCGAGGCGAAATTCCACGCGTTCACCGTGGAAATGCCCCCGCCCCCGCTCACCGCCGACCCACCCAAAGCCTACATCGAAAAAGATTCGGAAACCGGCCAGCTGCTCGCCTCCAAACTCGGCTGGACCCGCGGCCACCTCTGCTGGCTCACCATCACCTGGGAAGGCAGCACCACCCCGCTCCTGAAAATCAAGGCGTACCAGCCGTACGCAAAATAGCCGACCACACTCACGCCCGCCAGCCTCACGCCCGGCGCCGCCGCCCACTCCACCTCATGGACTCCGCCAACTCCCCCTCACTCTCCATTTCACTCTCCGAACTGGACCTCGCACCGGACTGGGCTTCCCAGCTTCGCGACCAGCCGTCCGGGCAGGTCGTCTGGGGCCAGGTCGAAGTGCGTGACCGCGGCCCGCGCCGCGAAGGTCGTGGCGGCCCGCCGCGCCGTGACGACCGCGGTGGCCCGCGTCCCGGTGGGCGCGGACCCGGTGGTCCGGGAGGTCGGGGTCCGGGAGGTCCCGGTCCGCGCGGTCCCGGCGGCCCTCCGGGAATGCGCGCACCGGGCGGCCCGCGTCCGGACCGCGGCCCGCGTCGCGACGGTCCGCCCCGCGACGGAGGTCGGGAGGGTCGGGACGATCGTGGCCCGCGCGGCCCGCGCCGCGACGACCGTGGTGGCGGGCGGTTTGCGCGTCCGGACGACCGCCCGGCATTCGCTCCGCCGGCCCGGGGATGGCAGGCGTCGGTGCTGCCCGAGGCCGCCGGCGTGGAAAACCTGACGATCCAGATCAAGGCGACCGGCCGCGCCTACCAGGTCTTCGATCTGGCCCGGCTTTTCCTCAGCAAGGCCGAGCGGGTGCGGGTCCGCTTCGAACCGATCCGCGGCGAGAAAGTCGAGCCGCTGATCCTCTGCGCGCCGGACGGCTCGCTCTGGCTGACCCGGGACGAAGCCCGCCGCCATTTCACCCACGCCGGTCTGCTCGGGCATTATTTCCGAGAGGAGAAAACCGAGGTGGAGCCGCCCAAAGGCGCTTTCACCACCGTGGCCATCTGCGGGTTCAGCGGCACCGTGCTCGGACCACCGAATTTCCACGGCTACCAGCGCGCCGTCATCCAGCTGCACCAGGAACGGTTCCGCAACATGCCGCTCGAGCGCTACAAATCGCGCATCCGCATGGAACGCGACGAGGAAGCCGTGCGCAAATGGACCGAGTCCCAGAGCACCCGCACCCACTACACGCTGCTCGACGGCGGAGACTCCGCCCCCACCTTCACCACCGCGGAGGATGCCGTCCGCCACCTGCTGGAAACCCGCGAGTCGGAAATCTTCGCCGAAGCGCCCTCCGCCACTGTGCCGGGGAACCTTGATTTCAAACTGCTCTCGCCCGGCCTGATCACCCTCTTCCGCGAAGCGCTCGACCGCCAGCGCCGGTTCCCGCTCGAGCTGGTCCAGGAACTCTGCCGCCAGTTCGAGGGCCAGGGGCTCCGGTTCTTCAAGGAAAACAAACGCGAAACCTTCGTCTCCCGCTCGCGCCCGCGCCCGCTCGACCCCGGCGTCTCGGTCTCGCCACGCGTCCGCAGCATCGTCGACTTCATCCGGCAACACCCGCTCTGCACCTACAAGGAGGTCGTCGTCGGCCTGGTCCCTCAGGGCGACGCCCTGCTCGAGCGCGCCGCCGCCGCCGCCGCCGCCCGCAGCGATGCCGGTGCCGCCACCGCCACGGAACCGGCCGCGGACACCACCGCAGCGGCCGCTGCGGAGACCGCCTCTTCTGAAACGACCCCGGCCGGGCCGGCTGCGGTCGCCGAGGCCGCCGCCACCGAGGAAGCCGCCACCGAGGCACCCGCGGCTGCCGTCACCGCGACCTCCACGACCGCTGAACCGGAAGCCGCCCCGGCGGAACCGACCGAAGCGGACCGCGAAGGCATTGCCCTGCTCCAGGACCTGCGCTGGCTCATCCGCGAAGGGTACGTCACCGAATTTGCCAACGGGCAACTCCGCGTCGTCGAACGCCAGGAAAAACCGATCATCCTCAAGCAGCCGAAACGCCTGCGCCTTTTCAGTCGCGCCTTCACGCTCTGGACCCGGCCGTACCTGCCGGCCCGCCCGCCACGCTGGCTGCGCCTGCCCGCCCGCGCCTTCACCCTCTGGACTCAACCGGTCCTCGCCGCCAGCGCGGCGGCGGCTGCCGCCGCCATGCCGGCCACTGCCGTCGCCCCGGAACCGGAATTGGCCGTCACCCCCACGGAACCGGTCACCACTTCGGCCCAGCCGACCGCCGACGAAACCGGTATTCCTTCCGGCACCGCGGAAAACGAAACGTCACCCGCGCCGTCCACACCAGCCGCCGCGGAAGCTCCCGCCACCGAAGCGTAGCCAGCCTGCCGGCCACCAGGCGCCCCCTGCGCCGGAACCGGCGGGAGCCGACCACACCCGGACAACCCCACCCCAGTCTCGGGCGCACCGGCCCCTCCTGCGCCTCTTGGGGTGGACCCGCGCAACCGGCTTGGCAGTCCGGGCCCCCGCCCCGTCCTCCGGCGACAGCCTCCGACAGAGCGGCGCCTCGCTCCACTGCCACCACGGTGCCGCGTCCGCTTCAGGACGCCGCCGCGCCCGCCCCGGACTGGCGCCACCACTCCACAAATTTCCGCACCCCCTCACGCACCGGGGTGCGCGGCGCAAACCCGAGCAGCTGCCGCGCCTTGCTCACGTCCGCACTCGTCCGCGGCACATCCCCGGGCTGCATCGGCATCTGATGGATCAGCGCCGGCCGGCCGCACGCCTCCTCGCACGCGGCAATCAAGTCGTTCAGCGACACCGTCTGCGATCCGCCCAGGTTGAAAATGTCAAACGGTTTGCCGTCATACCGCACCGCCCCCATCACGCCCTCGACGATGTCGTCGATGTACGTGTAGTCACGACATGTGGTGCCATCGCCGTACTTGTCGATCGGCCGCCCCTCAAGGATCGCCCGGCAGAACTTGGAAATCGCCAGATCCGGCCGCTGCCGCGGTCCATAGACCGTGAAAAACCGCAGACACACCGTCTGCACGCCATGCAGATGCGAGTAGTTCGAGCACAGCTGCTCGCCGGCCAGCTTGGTCGCCGCATACGGCGAAATGGTCGCCAGCAAGGCATCGTCCTCGGCAAAGGGAACTTTCGGATTCACCCCGTACACCGAAGAGCTGGACGCAAACACCACCTTCGACACTCCCGCCCGCCGCGCCGCCTCCAGGATATGGAAGGTACCCTTGATATTCACATCGAGATACAGCTCGGGCTCGAGAATCGACGGACGCACCCCGGCCCGCCCGGCCAGATGAATCACCACATCAAACCGCCCTTCATCAAACACCTGGTCCACCAACCCGCGGTCCCGCAAATCCCCCTCCACCACCGTCACCGGACCGCGAAACTGCGCGACATTCCCGCGCTTGATCGCCGGATCATAATAATCATTGAACTCGTCCAGCACCGTCACCCGGCCGACCCCGTCCGCCAGAAGCCGGTCCACAACATGCGAGCCGATAAAACCCGCCCCTCCAGTCACAAGTACATCCATGCAGCCGCCACCATAGGAACCGCCGGCCGCGGAGCAAAAGGAATTCCCGCCCGTCCCGCCCTCTGCCTCCGCCCCCCCCCGCCGCCATGGACAGCCACTCGAGCTTGCCGAAACGGGCGCGGGACTGGTATACGAAGTCAAATTAGAAACCGTCACCCCTTTGCCCCCCGCCACCTCCACCTGTTCCGCCCGGTCCGGCGCCGCCCCGGTCGCCCCGCTGCACGACCTCGCCTCGCTGCCCCCGGCCGTGGCGGCCCGGCGCGGTCAGTTCGCCATCAAACGTGTTTTCGATGTCATTGCCGCCTCCTGCGCCCTCGTCCTCCTCACGCCGCTCCTCCTGGTGGTGTCCACGGCCATCCTCCTTGAATCCGGATCGCCGGTTTTTTTCCGCCAACCCCGGGTTGGCTACCGCAACCGGCAATTCGTCATCTTCAAGTTCCGGTCCATGAAAAGCGAAACGGATCCGGCTGCCGGAGCGCCTCGCCGGGCTGCCGCTCTGACCGGCGTGCTCTCCAAGAGCAGGGATGATCCACGCGTCACGAGGGTCGGACGAATCCTCCGACAGACCAGCCTCGATGAACTCCCCCAACTCATCAATGTGATCAAGGGAGACATGAGCCTTGTCGGCCCACGGCCGCTGCTCGCCTTCATGCTCGCTCCACACCCCGCCGAGGCCGCCGCCCGCGGCCTGGTTCGACCGGGATTGACGGGACTGTGGCAACTGCGCGACCGCGCCAACAACCAGACGGCCGCCGCCATGTTCCCGCATGACTTCGAGTACATCTCCCGCTTCAACCTGCTGCTCGATGCCAGAGTGCTCTGCCTGACCCCGCTCGCCGTGCTCAGCATGCGCGGCGCCGATTGATCCACGCCTCTCATGGCCACCATCGATTATCTGGTCGTGGGTGCCGGTCTGACCGGCAGCACCATCGCCCGACGCCTCGCCGACGCCGGTCGTGATGTTCTCGTCCTCGACCGCCGCTCCCATGGCGGCGGCAACGTGCACGACACCACCACCCCGTCCGGCCTGCGCATCCATACCTATGGGCCGCACTACTTCCGATGTTCGTCCCCCCGCATCTGGGATTTCGTCCGTCGCTTCGCCGCGTTCCGGGCGTTCTCCCCGCAGATCCAATGCCGTATCGGCGACCGCTTCGAACCATGGCCGATCAACCGCGACCACCTCGGTCAGTTTCCTGACTGGAAGCCGCCCACCTCCTCCGTTCCCCCCATCCACTTCGAGGACGCCTGCCTGCGCAAAATGCCCCGTCCGCTCTATGAGCGCTACATCCTCGGCTACACCCGCAGACAATGGGGCGCCGCTCCCGACTCCCTCGAAGCGTCGCTGGCCCGCCGCATCCGCATCAATGAACCCCACCAGGCAACCCTCACCCCCCAGCACCGCCACCAGGGGCTGCCCGAACAGGGGTATGCCGCCTTCATGCAGGCCATGCTCGCGGGCATCGATCTCCGGCTGCACACCGATTTTCAGACTTCCCGCCACCACTATCGCATCCGCAAAAAACTCATCTTCACCGGACCGATCGATGAATTCTTCGGCTTCGAACACGGACCGCTCCAATACCGCGGCCAGAGGCGCGTCCATCACACCCTGCCCGACACCACCTTCGCGCAACCGTGCGTCCAGGTGAACCACCCCGGAGCCGGCGAACACCACCCGATCCGCACCATCGAATGGAAACACCTGCTGCCTCCCGACGAACAAACAGCCGTCACCGAATCTGTCATCACCGGCGAATACCCTTTCTCACCGACCCAGCCGGACCAGTTCGAATACCCTTTCCCCAGCGCCGAAAACCGCCGGCTGTATCGTAAATACCGCGATCGCGCCACCAGCACCCCCGGCCTCATGATCTGCGGACGTCTCGGCGAATACCGGTACCTGGACATGGATCAGGCGATAGGCCGCGCCCTCCGGCTCGCCGACCTGCTTCTCAAGGAGCCGGGCACGTCGTCCAGCGGCCCACCCCCGTGATCCGGGATCCCGGAACGCACGGGCGTCGGAAAAACCGGGGTCGTCGTTCGCTATTTCCGCGTCCGGGAGTAACCTTAGAATTTCCATGCCAGCGGATCTACCGGCGGACACCGGCTTTCACCCATCATGACCGATTCGCCGGATCCATTTCCCGTTCACCTGAAGAACACCACCACACGGTGCCCGGTGTGCGGAAAGGACGTGCCCGGAGAGGTGGTGCGCCTCGGCAAGCGGGTGGTAATGCGTCGGTGGTGTCCCGAACATGGCGACAGCGAGGCGGTATTGGCCAGTGATGCCCGGTTTTACTGGTTGAGCCGTGGCGCGGCTGAAAACCGCGGTGATTCCGGCGGCGGGGCGTGTGCCGGCGGCAGCTGCGGGTGTGCGCCGGCAGATCCGTCAGGACGCGGCGGTCTGACCGGCCGCAATGCCAGCCATCCCGGATCCGCCGAGCAGCTCTCCACCTGCCTCGCGCTCATTGAAATCGTGGATTCCTGCAATATGGCCTGTCCCACCTGCTTTGCCGATTCTCCGGTGGGCAGCGGCCACCGGGTGCAGGCGCATCCGTTGCCGCAATTGCAGGATCGGATCGAAGCGGTCATCCGCCGGAAGGGACGCCTGGAAATCCTGCAGTTTTCCGGCGGGGAGCCCACTCTCCATCCGCAGTTTCTTGAGCTGGTTGCCTGGGCTCAGGAACACCCGCTCATCGACATGGTGCTGATCAACACCAATGGTGTCCGGATCGCCCGTGATGATGAATTCCTCGCCGGCCTCGCGCGGCTGGCGCCGCGCAAGGGGATCCAGCTGTACCTGCAGTATGACGGCCCGCAGGAGGCCGGCCAGCGCCTCCTGCGGGGTGCGGACGTGCGGCCGCTGCGCGATCAGGCGCTGGACCGGTGCGGCGAAATCGGGCTGTCCGTCACGCTCGCCATGACCGTGATTCCGGAAAACCTGCCGCACGTCTGGGAGGCGGTGCAGGCGGGTCTGCCGAGACCTCACGTCCACGGAATCACTTTTCAGCCGATGTTCGGCAGTGGTCGCACCTCCCCGGAAATCCATTCCCGGATCACCGCAGCCGATGTGGTGCTGTCGATCATCAACGGCTCCGGCGGTCGGCTCGGCGCCAACGACTTCACCCCGCTTCCGTGCGGGGATCCGAACTGCGCGATCATCGGGTATCTTCTCAGGACCGGAGGAGAGGTGAAATCCATCAGCGAGTTTGTCGATCTGCGAAAACTCCAGGGATTTCTGCATGATCGGGTCAATTACCGGATCGAGGATCTGGCCCGTTGCGGGTGTGAGAGCGAACCGCTGGGGCAGCTGCTGCACGGCATCGAACAGCAGGCGCCCCTCGGGTTCCGTATCATGATCAAACCGTTCATGGACGCATGGTCCTGGGATCAGGACCGCATCGACCGCTGCTGCACGCACGTCATACGTCCGGATGGCGCCCTCGACAGTTTCTGCCGGTATTACGGCCGGCCACCGGGCGGAAGCCCGGTACGGGCCACTTCCGCCGGGACCTCGTCTGCAGCGTCGACTCCGTCATGAATGGGTTTCCGGTCACCGCATCCGCCGGATCAGGGATGCCCGGCTGGTATGCCCTTGGCGTCGCCGCGGGCGTGGTCATGAGCGCGCTGTACTGGAGACG
Source organism: Verrucomicrobiales bacterium (assembly GCA_023253495.1). Lineage (GTDB taxonomy): Bacteria > Verrucomicrobiota > Verrucomicrobiia > Verrucomicrobiales > V1-33 > CAJBME01. The sequence continues at coordinate 738 of JALRGF010000091.1, read as the reverse complement.
GATGGCCCGGCGCGACGCTCGGCTGCCGCTGATTTATCTTTCCGGACTGAGCGCCGGACTGGTGGGAGCGAAGCTGTTTTACTGGCTGGCTGAAGGCTGGCCGGACATGGCGTCGGGGCCGCCCTGGCTCCAGCTGACCGGCGGCAAAACTGTCCTCGGCGGCTTGGCCGGCGGCTACGCCGGGGTGGAGCTGGCCAAAAAGAAACTCCGCTACACAGAAGCCACAGGCGACATGTTCGCCCTGATCATTCCCCTGGGCGTGATCGGCGGACGGGTCGGCTGCCTGCTCCATGGCTGCTGCCCCGGCCGCGTCTGCAGCCGCGCCGCCTGGTACACCATCACCGACCATGAAGGAACCGCCCGATGGCCGGCCGTGCCGCTCGAAATCATTTTCAATCTGGTTTTTCTCGGGGTCGCGGCCGCCCTTACCCGCGCCGGCGCCCTGCGCGGCCAGCGCTTTCATCTTTACCTGATTTCTTATGGCGCCTTCCGCTTCTTTCATGAACTGATGCGCGACACCCCGAGGGTGGCCGGGCCTTTTTCCGGTTATGCCTTGATGGCTCTGGCGCTCGGCGGCTTCGGGGTCTGGGCCTGGCATCGGCGCGCCGCCGATCATTCAGCTCGCTCCAGTGGCCGTCATCGGATACTCTGATACCCGTGAACATCCCGTCCCCAGGTTCATGGCCGATGGTCCGCCTGCCCCTGATGCTGGCCGGCGGCCTGGCCTGCTGGCCGCTT
>JALRGF010000576.1 GCA_023253495.1 Verrucomicrobiales bacterium | reverse complement strand
AGCTCGACGCCACAGCCCGCTTCTCCTTGCTCGTGTCCCATCCGGGTCACAGCGATGCGGTGACGGTGGTGCTGCACCTGGCGCCCGAGCTGCGCGATGGCACCCGCGGCACCTTCCTGCCGGTGGCCACCGTTGCCGTGCCTGCCGAGGGCGGCCGGGTGGAGGCCTACATCTCAGGCCACGACATCCTTCTCGATGCCGCTGATGCAGACAACGCCGACCTGCCGGCGCTCTGCTTCGCCAAGGAATTCGACCTCCAGGCCGAAATCGTCCATCGCGTGGCCCGCGAAGTCATGAGCGAGAAAAAGGTGAAGTTCGACTACCAGGTCGGCACGATGATCGAGGTGCCGCGCGGCGCCCTGACCGCCGACGAAATCGCCGCCGGCGCTGAATTCTTCAGCTTCGGCACCAACGACCTCACCCAGACCGCCCTCGGCATCAGCCGTGACGACATGGGGTCGTTCCTCATGCCGTACACCGAAGCCGAAATCTTCAAGAAAAACCCGTTTGCCACGCTCGACGCCACCGGCGTCGGCCAGCTCATGGAAATCGCCGTGGCCAAGGGACGCCGCACCCGCCCCGACATCAAGCTCGGCATCTGCGGTGAGCACGGAGGGGACCCGGACAGCGTGAAGTTCTGCCACAAGCTCGGCCTCGCCTACGTGTCATGCAGCCCGTACCGCGTGCCGGTCGCCCGCCTCGCCGCCGCCCAGGCCGCCATCGAGGAAAAACGCGCCGCTGCCAAGGCCGCTCCCGCCAAGAAGGCGGGACGCAAATAGCCGGCACCCGCCGCCATCCGCCCCATCCCTGCACCGCCCCGGCCCGCGTCAGGACCGGGGCGGTTTTTTTGGTGTCTTGCCGGCGGCGGGCTCTTGCCGCCGTTGGTTTCCGGCGGCCGGCAGCTCCTCCGGCGCCGGCCGTCCGGAATCCCCGGGTCGCCCGGCGTTCCCGGGCGCCCGCCCGCTCACACGGAGGTGAGCCGCCGCCGCAGTGACTGGAACAACGCGGTCAGACAGGCGAGGCAGAAGAGAACCAGCACGGCAAAATTGAGCTTCAACGTGGCCACCTCGCGTCCCCATTCGAACAGGGCCCGGGCGGGTGGCCACGAACTGAGTTCGCCGGGCGCGCTCAGCCGGAGGTATTTCTTCAGACCGAAGAAGACATTGGGGGGCTCGGCATGACCGTCGTGCAGGCGCTCGACCTCCGCCTTGTTGAAAAGATCCCAGATCTTCTGGTTGGAATACATCTGCCCCGCCGAGACCGGTCGCGGCCCGGCCTTGCCGGAAAAGGCATCGGAATCGGGATCAAAGGACGGCCCGTCCAGCGCCTCCATGATCGCCCGGAGGCGGCGCTCGACGTGCTCCGGCGACCGCCCCTCCAGCCCGGAAACGAGCGCCAGCGCCTGCTTGGTGTCACTCAGTTTTTCCGCCAGCTCCGGCGGATCCTCAGCCGGCGGTGGCGGCAGTTGCCGCACGATGGCATCGATGCGGCGCTGCAGCGTGTCCTGGGCGATGGCCAGCGGGTTGCGGGTGGCCTGGGAGATGACGATCGCTTCGTAACTCCAGCGCAGCGGCATGAACTCGCACAGGAACGGCACTTCGAGTTTGTTCGGCGGACTGAGCGGCCGCCCGTCATCCCCGCGCAGCCAACGCCGCAGGTTGTGGGCGAGGTCGAGGTTGCGGTTCATTTCCTCATACTTGATGAGCGCCCCGCCGAGGATGATCTGCGGGATGAGGATCAGCGGGATGATGTTGATGGCCGTCTTGCTGTTGCGGACCAGACTGGAAATGAGCAGCCCGAGCACCACCCCGGTCAGCGCGCTCAGGAACATCCACAGGAAATAATCCCGGAACATGTCGCGGACCTCCAGCACCGCATTTCCGATCAGCAGGTAGACGGCGCACTGGGCCGCCGCAAAAACCGCCAGCGCCCCGGTCTTCGCCAGCACGTAATACAGGCACCGGACATGATGATTGCGCTCACGCTGCAGCAGCACCTGGTCCCGCACAATGTCATCGGCACTGTTCGTCAATCCGAGAAACATGCCGACCACCAGGGTCATGAACAGATAGGTCGGCACATGGAACGCGCTGGCAAAAGTGTAGACACCGTCCTCGCTGTAGCGCAGCACGAAGGAAATCAGCAGCGCCAGCAACGGCGCCTCCAGCAGGGTGGCCGCGAGGTTGCCGCGGTGACGCAGCTTGGCCATGAAGGCGCGGCGGAATACCGCCGCCGCCTGCGCCGCCTCATCCCGCCACCGGCGCCGCGACCGCGGCGGCACCCGCGGCACCGCCGCTCCGCCGTCCACCGAAGTCCGCCCTTCCGGCTCCCGCACCGGCCCCTGCGTCTGCTCCAGAATCCGCCGCGCCTGAAACCGGTCGCGCCAGAATCCCGGACTGAACCGCCGCCCCGGCGCCAGCCGGCCGCCCTCGTCTTCGGTGTAAATCACGTCGCCGCCGAGGTCGCGCAACGGAGACTCCATCACGTCGAAAACCACTTCCGGCGGCGGGGCGACCTCGCCCGGCACCAGCGGGTAATCGAGCGGCACATTTTCCTCGACCGCCGCCTCCCGGAAATACTTCAGCATGGCCGCCGGCGGACCGTAAAAGGCCAGCCGCCCGCCCCGGTCCAGCAGCAGGGCCTGATCAAACATGCCGAGCAGCCGCGCGCTCGGCTGGTGAATGCTGACAAAGACAATCTTGTTGTGGGCCAGCCCGCGGATGATGTCCAGCACCTGCTCGGAATCCTTGGAGGAAAGCCCCGAGGTCGGCTCGTCAAAAAGAAAGACATCGGACAACCCGATCATGTCCAGGCCGATGTTCAGGCGCTTGCGCTCCCCGCCGGAAAGAAACTTCTCCTCCGGCGCGCCGGCCCGGCGGCGGCGGGCCGCATCCAGACCGAGTTCGACGAGCTTCGCCCGGACCCGCTTGCGGCGGTCGTCGCGGCTCAGGTGCGGGCTGCGCACCGCGGCCGCCGCATCGAGGTTTTCCTCCACGGTCAGGAATTGATCGAACGCGTCCTCGTGCGGGCAGTAGCTGATGTACGGGCAGAGCAGATCGAGGTTCTCATAGAGCGGCATGCCGTTGAGCCGGACGGTGCCCTCGCGCGGCCGCAGGTGGCCGGCCAGCACCCGCAGAAAGGTGCTTTTGCCGCATCCGCTCGGTCCCATCACGCAGATGAGCTCGCCGCGGCGCGCCGTCAGGCTGATGCCGTCGAGCGCGGTTTCCCGCTCGTGATAGCGGTGGGCAAGGTCCACCACCTCAAGGCGGCCGATCAGGTTGCGTTCCTCCTCGATGATGCGGTCCCCGAAATGACAGCGCAGGCAGACGCCGTCGCCGATGTCAATGACCGCACCGTCCTCCAGCGCGGCCCGGTCGCGGACGGCCACGCCGTCGACCTCAATGGGGCCGCCCCCGGCGAGCACGTCCAGCACCCCGCGCTTGGCCTCGTAATCGCAGGAAATCCGCAGCAGCAGCTCGCCGCGGGCGTTGGACGACAGCAGAATATCCCCGGGCCGGAGCAGGGCCGGATTGTTGGAAACGAGGTAATCGGATTTGCTCGGCGACAGGGTGAACCGGCCGCCCATTTCCCGGGCGCGACGGCGCAGCTCGGACAGCGAGATTTCGGTCTGGTTGGCAAAGGTGATTTTGTCGGTCAGCCCGGCCTTGAGCCGTTCGCCGACGCGCAGGGTGACGCCGCGAAGGCGCGCCGGGGTGCGCCGCAGGGCGACCACTTCCACCCCCAGGCCGAACTTGATTTGAAAGACGCTGGAGGCCGAGCGCGTGCGCTCGACGTACGGCTGGTCATCGGCATCCAGCGCCAGAAACAGCTGGGTCGAGGAAACGTCCTTCTTGGCATTGAGATAGGTGACAAGGTCCTGAAACTCCAGCACCGTTTCATCCAGCACCACCCGCTGCCCCTGATAGAGACGCGTGAATTCGCCCGGCGGCAGCAGCCGCCCCCGCGCCAGCAAGGGCGCTGTCCCCGCATTCTTGAGCAGCACCAGCGTGCGCAGGCGGAACACCGCCAGCGCCTGACCCTCCGGGAGGTTCTCCATGACCACGTCGGCCGGCGGCCGGCCGCTGATCACCAGTGAATCCAGCGGCCGCACCCCGGCTCCCCGCGCCAGCCCCTCCGGCACCCCTATCCCGCCGACCTCGCCGACCTCGCCGGCATTGAGCTGGTGCACCAGCCCGACCGCCTCCGCCGCCACCCCCAGGCCACTCATGAAAAGATAAAACTGCCTCAGGAGCGGCGCCGTCATCCGCGCCCTGGAAATGAGCACGTACAGCTGCATGCCGAGCAGAATCTTCTCTTCCGGCTCGAGCAGCGGCGCGAGCGCGGCGGCAATTTCCGCCAGATTCTGCGGCTCGTTCAGCGCCCGCTGGTAGTCGGCCTGCAGCTTGCTCGAATACGCCGTCGGCAGATCGTTCCGGAGAAAACTCAGGCTGCTGTCGATGTCCGCTTCCACTACTTGTCCATCGATCTTGCTGAAACCCGCCAGCGTCTGCACCAGCAGCGGCAGAATCGCCCGCCCGTCCCGCCGCCCACGCCACCAGCCGCTCAACAGCCGGCGTGACGCCCCCGCCGCGCCTCCACGCCCCGGCCCCGGAGGGCTGGCCGACGTCGGTGGCTTTGGCTCAACGAGCGTTTCGTCCATGCAGAATCCGCGCTCCCAGGCGCCTTGTTCAGATTTAGGGCAGAAGCGCGCATGCGGCAACACGGGATCAGACACCACACACCCCCGCTCCACGGCCCCGCACCCGCCCCGACCCTCCCGGCCGCCTGCTCGACCCCAGGCGGATTTTTTTGCCTCGCGGCCCGGCCGGAAGCGCTTGCCACAGCGGGGCGAGGCGGGGTAGGCTGTCGTTTCCGATCCCCCGGGGAATCCGATTCCCCCGGTTTCCGTATCCAAGCCCCTCTGTCATGCTCACGTTTCAAGATCATTTCCGTCGCGGTGGACGGTGGCAGAGGCGGCAGTTTCTTCGGGCGGGCGCGCTCGGCTTGGGCGGCCTGACCCTCGCCGACCGGCTGGCCGTGCGGGCGGCGGCCGCGCCCGGTGGCGGCGCCTTGAAGGACCGTTCCGTCATTTTCCTGTTCATGCATGGCGGGCCGTCGCAGTTCGAAACATTTGATCCGAAGATGGATGCGCCATCGACGATCCGCAGCACGACCGGCGAGATCAAAACCACGCTGCCCGGCATCACGTTCGGCAGCACCTTTCAGCGGCTGGCCAAGCTCGCACACAAGTTCAGTATCGTGCGCTCGTTCACCACCGGCGACGGCAACCACGACATCAAACCGGTGCTCGGAGCCGATTCGCTGCGGGCGAACATGGGGTCGTTGTACTCCAGCATTGCCGGTGCGTCGCGGGCGGAAACCGCCATGCCGACCAATGTCCTGCTCTTTCCGCGGTCAGTGGATCCGTCGGCCGGGGCGGCGGTGACGGAATTCGGCAATTTCGAGGGCACGGGTGAACTGAGCCGGGGGTTGGCGCCTTTCGTACCGGGGGCCGGAGCCGACCTGCAGCAGGACATGCAGCTGAACCTGCCGGCCGGTCGCTTTCATGACCGGCGCGCCCTGCTCTCCTCCCTCGACGACTGGAAGCGCTGGTCCGACGGCAGCGAGGTTCTCGAAGGGTTCAGCGCCACCCGGCAACAGGCATTTGAGGCGCTGCAGCGCGGGTTGTTCGACGCCTTTGACCTGTCCCGCGAAGACCCGCGCCTCGTTGAACGGTACGACACCGCGCCCCTGCTCCCGCGCGACCGCATCGACCCCCGCTGGAAGAACATCGAGCACTACGCCACCAACGCCCAGACCCTCGGCCGCCAGCTGCTGCTGGCCCGCCGCCTCTGCGAGCGCGGCGCAGGATTTGTCACCGTGACCACCAGCTTCATCTGGGACATGCACGCCGACGTCAACAACGCCCCGATGACCACCGGCATGGAATACGTCGGGCGTCCCTTTGACCATGCTGTCTCCGCGTTCATCGAGGATGTGGAAGCCCGCGGCCTGAGCGACAGGATCCTGCTCGTCTGCTGCGGCGAAATGGGGCGCACCCCGGCCCTCAACAAAGACGGCGGCCGCGACCACTGGGGCAACCTGGCGCCCCTGCTCGTCTACGGCGGCGGCCTGAAAATGGGCCAGGTGATCGGCCAGTCGTCGCGCGACGGCGGCGAGCCCGCCTCTCAGCCGGTGGCCATGAAAGACCTGCTCGCCACCATCATGCACTGCCTCTTCGACATCGGTCAGGTCCGCCTGCTGCCCGGGGTGCCCCCGCGCGTGCTTGAGGCCATGACCCGGGGCGAGCCGATCCGCGGGCTGGTGTGAGCGTCGCGCGCGCCCGGTTTTCTTTTCCGGTGCGAGGCTATCGGGCGGGCGGAACGGCGACCGGAAAAACGTCAGAACACCACATTGAGCCCAAGGGCCGTGCTGCTGCCCTCAAAGCGGTCCCGGGCGCCAAACTCGAACGTCTGGCGGGCCAGTACTCCGATCTTCTGGGGAATGAACCAGTACGACGCGTACAGACCGGCTCCAAAAAGGCGGTCGCGCACCCCGGGATCGACGGCGTCCTGTCCGGAATCATCCGTGACCTGCCACTGGGCAAATCCGTAGACACCGGCATCAAAGCGTGCGGAGAAAGAGTGGCGGGCGCCGAAGTCGAGCGTCAGGTGCGATCCCGGGGTCAGATCCAGCCCTTGCTTGTCGCTGTTGAACTCAAAGGCGACCGAACCGACGACCTGGGTGGCCCGGGATCCATCGGGCGACCAGGCCGCGGAGGCCCGAAAGACGTGCGACCAGAAGCCGGAGCCGGTGTTATCCATGGCCTCGGGATCATAGTCACCGGTGGGCACCCAGAACCCGTAGGCGGTGCTCAGGTCCCAGTGGGCGGTGCGCCACGTCAGCCAGACCGGCTGCGCGTAGCTGTCCTGAAATCCCCAGACGTCCTCGTCAATGCGCACCTGCCGGCCGAAGGCGCTGAGATCGGCCGCCAGACTGGTCTGTCCGTAAATCGGCATCCAGAGCGAGGAGACGTCCGCGCCCAGGAGTTTGATCCCCGGGCTCCAGATGAGCATCGGAATGATCTGGAACGACTGAACCTCGATGTCGATCCCGATGGTCTCACCGAACAGATCGAAACCGGTAAGCTCGTTTCCGTGGCGGTCACGGAGCGCGTAGGTGTCGTAGTAGTTTCCGTACACCGAGAAGATGAGTCCCTTGGGCGGTCCGAAATAGTCGCCGGGATTGAACGCTCCTCCCGCCTGATGGCCGAGTTCGCCGGCGGTGCCGGACGGGGAGGAAGCGAGGGCGGCCGCCAGGCTGATGGCGCCGAGGACTGATGGTTTCCCGCGACTCATTGCTCGCCGGGGCGCAGGCTGCCGCCTTTCTGGCGCGGTGGGAATTCGGAGAGCGATTGGAGGTGGGAGGCGAGCGCGTCCTGAACCTGGCCGCCCCAGGCGATGCCGAGTTTCATGGCCATGGACTCGGACGGCCAGCCATCGTGTTTTTCGAAGGGATCCATGCGCAGGTTGAAGAGCAGCGCGCTCGGCTTGTTGTAATCGAAAAACCCTTCCCTCTGCTGAAAATGGGATTTCCACGGACCGATCCGGATCGCCGTCAGGTCCCTCTCGTTGTAGTAATAGACGACGTTTCTCCGTGACGGAGCTTCGCCCGTCCAGTGCTCGAAGTTGTTGACACCGTCGATGTGGACGCGGTGTGATTTGCGGAGTTGTTCCGCCACCTCGGGCGCCCCGGCGGCGGCGGCGAGGGTGGTGAAGAGGTCGTGATGCTCCTGGATGCCGTTGGACACTTTGCCGGCGGCGATGCGGGCGGGCCAGCGGACGAGCATGGGGACCCGCACCCCGCCTTCCCAGGTCGTCGCTTTTTCGCTCCGGAAGGGAGTGGTGCCTCCGTCCGGGTACCATGCCGCCATCGGACCGTTGTCGGCGGTGAAGAGCACGATGGTGTCCTTGGCCACTCCGAGTTCGTCGAGTTTGCCGAGAAGCTGACCGACCTGCATGTCCAGTTCCATCATGCCGCTGCCGAAGATGTCCATCTCGGAGGAATGGGGAGCGGCAAGCGCCTCGCGCCCCGGCCTCAGGCGCGTGTAGATGTGCATGCGCGTCGGCGCGTACCACACGAAAAACGGTTTTTCGGTCTTCACCGATTCCGCCATGAAGGCCTCGGCGCGCGCCATGAATTCGTCATCCACAGTCTCCATGCGCTTGCGGTCGAGCGGACCCGTGTCCCTGATCGACTGGCGGCCGACGCGCCCGAAGCGCGGGTCCTCGGTGGGGTCGTCAATGTCCGTGGCGCGGCAGTCGAGCACGCCGCGCGGACGGTAGCGGCGGTTGAAGCCCTCGTCTTTCGGCCAATCGCCCAGCTCGGGCTCCTCTTCGGTGTTGAGATGGTAGAGGTTGCCGTAGAACTCGTCGAATCCATGCACCGTGGGCAGGTGGGAATTGCGGTCGCCAAGGTGGTTTTTGCCGAACTGGCCGGTGCGGTAACCAAGGGGTTTCAGGACCTCGGCGAGGGTCGGGTCACGGGGGTCAAGACCGATCGGAGAACCGGCCATGCCCACAGTGGTGAGTCCGGTGCGGATGGGCAGTTGTCCGGTGATGAAAGCCGCACGGCCCGGCGTGCAGGTCGGCTGGGAGTAGTGGTCGGTGAAGAGCAGGCCTTCTTTGGCGAGGCGGTCGATGTTGGGAGTGGGCACCATCATGCCATGGCTGTAGGCGCCGACATTCCAGATGCCCACGTCATCGGTCATGATCATGAGGATGTTGGGACGGGAGGCCTGCCCCCGGGCGAGGGAGGTCAGCCCCATCAGGAGGAGGAGCAGGAGGGACCCGGCTCGGGGTATCGGGTGGCGGCAGATCCGGCTGCTGTGGCGGCTTTCTGTACAGAAAAAAAGCATCCCGGCCATCAAAAAGAGGGTTCGGATCAGTGTCAACCGGTCTAACAAAACTGCCGGAAGACTCTCCGGGACCAGCGTCGCGCGGCGCACCCCGCGGGTCGCCGTCGGTTATTCGCCGCTGAGCGCGCCGTATTTCCGGAATTTCGCGTAGCGGGCAGTGAGCAGTTCACCGGGGGAAAGCTGGCTGAGGGCGTGCAGGTGGCGGAGGACCGCTTCCTTGAGGGCGCAGGCGGCGGTGACGTGGTCGTGGTGTGCGCCGCCGGGGGGCTCGGGAATGACCTCGTCAACGATGCCCATTTTTTTGAGTTCAGCGGCGGTGATTTTCATGGCTTCCGCGGCCTCGGGGGCGTGCTGGCGGTGTTTCCAGAGGATGGCAGCGCAGCCTTCCGGGCTGATGACCGAATAGTAGGCGTTTTCCATCATGAGCACGCGGTCGGCCACCCCGATGCCGAGAGCCCCGCCGGACCCCCCCTCACCGAGAACCACGGCCACCACCGGAGTGCCGAGGCGCATCATTTCACGCAGGTTGAAGGCGATGGCTTCGGCAATGTTGCGCTCCTCGGCCTCAATGCCGGGGAAGGCGCCCGGAGTGTCGATCAAAGCCACCACCGGCAGGTGAAACTTCTCCGCGAGGCGCATCAGGCGCATCGCTTTGCGATAGCCTTCGGGGTGGGCGCTGCCGAAATTACGCTTGAGATTTTCCCGGGTGTCCCGGCCTTTCTGATGACCGATGACCACGCAGCGGACTCCGCCCAAGGTGGCGAAGCCGCCGGGCATCGCCTTGTCGTCGCCAAGGTGCCGGTCGCCATGAAGCTCGACAAAATCAGTGAAACACCGGTCGACGTAATCAAGCATGAACGGACGCGCCGGGTGCCGGGAAATCTGCACCCGCTGCCAGGCGGTGAGGTCGCGGTAGATCCGGGTGCGCAGGGCGTCGAGCTCGGCGGTGAGCACAGCGGCCTCGGCCGGGACTTCCTGCTGCCGTCTCGCCGCGGCACGCAGGAGGTCGTCGATCTGACTTTGCAGCTCGACAAGAGGCTTCTCAAACTCAAGGGCCACCGGCTTCATCGGACACCGTAACCGCAGGCGGCAGCGGGCGGCAACCCGAAACAGCGCATCCCTTCAGCGCCGGACCACCACCGGAGTGCCGACCCGCAGGATGGTGGTCAGTTCTTCCATGTCGGCGTCGTCGAGAAACACTCCGGTGGAGACCGCGGAGTGGAGTGGACTGGCGGTGGCGGTGGCGTCAGGCGCTGCCGGAGCTGCCGATGGACGCGGCCGCTCGGACTCAGACTGCAGGACAAGACCGGCGCGACCGGGGCGGCTGGTGGTGGTGAGCCGCTTGCGGGCGAAGGTGTATTTCGGGTCGGTGACGCTGATTTTGCCTCCGTCCAGCCAGGCGGCTTTTTCCTGGATCTGGGTTTTGAGGGTTTTGGGGAAGTTCGGGGGCAGGACGACTGCGGTCAGCGCGTATTTCTTGAAGAATTCCGGCTCAAGGCCGGCGGAGGCCATCCGCCGGACGGTCAACGAAGACCTGGAGGCGTCCACTTCCACCTCGAATTCCAGCGGCTGATAGACCAGGCGGTCGCCCGGCTGCAGGCCCAGTCCCGGCAGATTGTTGATCTGTATGAGAAATGGGATGGTGGTCAGGCTGCCTTTTTCGATGCGGGCGAGCGAATCTCCCGGTTTGACGATGTAATCGCGTTTGCCGGGCATCGGCGAACGCGAGAAGAGACGATCGAGGTTGATTTCGCCGAGGATACGCTGAACCGCCGGCACCCGTGGCGAAGAGGGATAGACTTTGAGCAGACGGGTCAACTGGTCGTGAGCCGAATCCACCTCGCCGGCCGCCACCGCCTCCATGGCCCTGGCAAACGACGTCGCCGCCGGGTCGGGGGCCGGCTGGGTGGCGACCTCCCGGATGCGGCGGTTCAGCTTATCCACGGCCACCCGCTCGGTGCGGTCGACGGTGTCATAGAACCAGTAGGCGGCGAGGAAGGTGCCGGCCAGCAAGGCCGAAGCCAGAACAAAAACCAGGATCTTGAACCGCATCGGTCGGGCAGGGAGCCACGGGTCAGAGCAGCCCGCGTCGCTTGAAATCGAAAATGTTGATGCCGGAGGATTTCTGGATCATCTCGACGCTGAACCGGAGCAGGCTGATCTCCCAGGTATCGTCGACCCCGGAGATGACCGCACTCATGGGGTTCCCGGAGCGGACCGCCTCCTCCACCAGCCGGTCCTGGACTGTTTCCAACGGTTCGTGCACCACGTTTTCGGTGACGCTCGATTTGCTGAAGCTGAAGCCGTACCGCAGGAAGGCGAGACCGGCATGATGCTCGCGGATCCACTCGCGAAACGCATCCGCCTGATCCCCGAAGCCTTCAAACGTCACGTCCGGTTCCGGGTCCGGCCGGAGAATCACCGGGCGTCCGGCCTCAATACGGCCGGAGCGCACCCGCACCTGCCCGACATGATCCATCAGTTCACTGACCAGCACGAACTGAAATTCGGTGGTGCCGAAGGTGTCGATGCGCCGGTCCGGCACATGCAGCACCCGGGTCATTTCGAGGGCGTACGCCACGTCGTGCTGCGAGTAGTTCACGGGGTGGAATGTGAGGTGGGGCGGGAAGGACAGGCGGAAGGAGGGAAAATCAGAATTTCGACCACGGCGAGGCCACGATCGACCCGTCCGGCATGATCATGAGCGCGCCGTCTCCGTGGAAATCACCGCGCTCGAGAAACCACGGCTGCCGCCAGGCCCGCGGGGAGTCCGGACCGGAATCAAATTCCGTCGGGGTGTACGACCCTTCGAACTCATCACGCTCCTCCGGCTTCATGTTGGCGGCGCGCTCGCGGCGGTCGGTGGGACAGAGCCAGTGAACCTCGGAAATGCCGTAGTCCTTTTGCTTCATGGTCGTGATCCAGAACCGCCAATAGGCGTCCTCGCCGTCGCCGGAATCAAGGTTGGCCGTTTCGGGAATCTGCGGCCACTCACCGAAATCCGTGAGGTAGTTGCTGAACCCCGCGTACAGCGTCTTCAGGTTCGACTCACAGCCGCTGCGCTCGATCTTCTTGCGGATCTTGCTCCAGTTGAAGGCGAGGCCGAGGCTCGCGAGCATGGCAATGAGCGCGATGGTGACGAGGAGTTCGGTCAGCGTGAAGCCGCCGCCGGATGACTTCCGGAAACGCGGAACCGCGCCGCAGGGGCAGGAACAATGAGGGAAACCGGGGGTCATGAAACGAGGATCCGTCGGACACGGCTGAACCGACTATCCACGCCCATGGAGCAGACGCAACGACGGGCAACAGGGAACGGCACAAAAAAAACAAGCGGGCGCCGGGGCACCCGCTTGTCGCATGAATGAGAATGGACAACCGGTCCGCTTAAAACGCGAAGCCGCCGCCGCCGGTTCCTTCCACCGTGCCGTTGGTTCCGCCGACGGGGGTGAAGAGGTTGTAGCTGAGGCGGGAGCCGAAGACGCGGATCTTCACGCGGTTGGCCGGTTCAGGGAACGGGTCGTTACCGCCACGATCGACCGAAACTTCGCGCAGGACGTTCGGGATGCGGGTGAGCGGCTGGCCGTCGCCACCGGATTCAATGAGCGGGTTCGGATCATTGTACTTGACCGTGATCCGCTGGATGACCGGCTGCGGGCCGAGGAAATTGGCTTCTCCCTTGGCTTTGAAACGGATGTTCGGCTTGGTCGAGGTCAGACGGCCGCTCCAGGTGGTGTTGGCGATGCCGACCGGGCCGCTGCTGCCGGCGTTGGTGAGCTGGTAAGTATTCGGGGTGGCCTCGTCATCGACGATGGTCGGCGTGAGGGGCACGGTGAACGCCTGGTTGATGGCGCCGCCGCCCGGGGTGAAGTTCGGGTTGTTATCGACGACCGGGCTGGTGCGGTTCTGGGCCGGGCCGGGGTTGCGGTTGAAGGCGGAGCCGTTGGTCATGCCGTCGACGCGCTTGGCATCAAAATCAATGTTCGCCTGGCAGCTGCCGAAGAAGGTGACGCCCTTGTAATAGATCATCGAGGAATTGAACGTCCCCATCTGGGCGCTTTCACTGGAAGTGAAGCGGAAGATGCCGGAACCATTTTTCATGGTGATGGACCCGCCGAACAGACCGGTAGGCTTGCCGTCCCAAGTGTTGCCGGACCAAGGACCGCCGACCCAGGCGAGGGCGGGGGTGGCCTGCATGGACACCAAAGTGATGAGTGCGATCAGTTTCTTCATGCGGAAATCAGTCTGGTCCAGACCGGGGCGGGGAAGCAAGGGAAATTCTGCGCTTTCGGCGAAAAATTTTCCCGCGGTGGCGGCGGCCGGCGGGTGTAGGATGCGCCATGCTGAGTGATTACCACACCCACACCGAGCTGTGCCGCCACGCTGACGGCTGGCCGGTGGCGTACGCGGCGGCAGCGGCGGCCCGGGGGTTGGCGGAGCTGGGGTGTTCCGACCACAATCCGATGAAGGACGACGACTTTGACGAGTGGCGGATGGCGCTGGGCGACCTGCCGCGGTACGTGGACGCGGTCGAGGAGGCGCGCGCGGCGCATCCCGGACTGCCGGTCCGGCTGGGGCTGGAAGTCGATTATCTGGATGACGGCGGGGCGTGGCTTGACGCGCTCGAGGGCATGGCCCGGTGGGACTATCTGATCGGGAGCGTGCATTATCTGCCGGGCGGCTGGGACGTGGACAACCCGAAGTGGCTGGCGCTCGGGCGCTGGGAGCAGCAGACGGTCGACGAAGTCTGGACCGCGTATTTTGCGGCGTACGAACGCTGCGTGCGCTCACGCCGTTTTGATTTTTGCGCGCATCCGGACCTCGTGAAAAAATTCGGTCACCGGCCCGGCGGCGATCTGCGGCGGTATTATGATCCGGTGGCGCAGGCGGTGGCGGACACCGGAGCAATTCTTGAGTTGAATACGGCCGGACTGCGCAACTCGGCGGGTGAGCAGTACCCGAGTCAGGAATTTCTCGCCGTGCTGGCGCAGACCGGTGCCCCCATCATGATCAGCTCCGACGCTCACCGGCCGGAGGATGTCGGGCGCGACTTTGATCGCGCGGTGGCGCTGGCGAAGGAGGCGGGATTCCGGCAGACGGCGCGGTTCTGCGGGCGCGAGCGGATGCTGGTGCCGCTGTGAGCCTGGCCGCCGCTGTGTGGCGGTCCCGGGGGCAGGGCCGACGGGCCGCAGGGGTCTGCGGCGGTCCCGAGGGGGACGCTGGTGTAAACAAGGCTTGGCCCGGCCTACTCGGCCGCCCGAC
>JALRGF010000014.1 GCA_023253495.1 Verrucomicrobiales bacterium | reverse complement strand
CTGCTCGGCGGCGGCATCACCGTTCATGTGCATGTTGATCTGCACGCCCGTGCGCCACCAGCGCTCGAAAGCCGCCTGCAACACCCCATCCGGGATCTGCTGGTAGCCGCGGAAGCCCGGCTCGGTGCCAGGTGGGTTCACGGCGTAGGGCTGGCTCATCCAGGCGGTGGGAATCGAGCCATCCAGCCAGAACTTGATGCCCCCCAGCCGGACCCGGTTGATGTAGCGTTTGTCGAGGTCGGGACGGTCGGCGAGGAGCTTCCGGGACGTGCCTTCCGGGCTGCGGTTGTACTCACTGGCCACCGTGTACGCCGCATGGATCGTCTCATCGGTCGTCGAATCCTTGGCCGCGATGAACAGATCGATGGGGAGCAGTTGGTTATCGATGGCGTGGCGGACAATCGCAATGTCGTCATTGCCGAGACCGAGACCGGCTTCCTGGGCCGTGGTCTGCCCGTAACTGGCCCACAGGCGGGCGGCGCCGGTGACCGCCTGCTCCGCCAGTTTTCCCGTGAAGGGCGGGCGCTTGCTGCGCACGGCGTTGAGTGCGGTTTCCTCCATGGGCCCTGCGAGTTCCCGCGTGCCCTCGCGCCGGGCGAAGACGCCGCCGATGGGGTCCGGGGTTTCCGCACTGATGCCGGCCGCTTTGAAGGCCGCGGAGTTGGCCGCTCCGAGATGACCGGAGTTGTCGACGACCATGACGGGGCGGTCGGCGGAAACGCTGTCGAGTTCCTCGATGGTCGGGGGCCGCCCTTCCTTCAGACTGCGGGCCTGGTAACCGAAGCCGACAATCCATGCATCCTCGGGCACCCTTGCCACCTGGGCCTTCATGCGGGCCAGCAGGTCAGCCATGTCCACGCAGTTGAAGAGATTGGCATCGACCAGGTTTTTGCCCGCATAGATCATGTGGCCATGGGTGTCGATGAATCCAGGCAGCAGGGTCCGGCCTCCGAGATCGACCACCTTGGTGGCGGATCCCCTGCCCCTGAGCACGGACTCCCGGCTGCCCACCGCGGCGATGCGGCCATCCTTGATGGCAATCGCTTCGGCGTATTCGGGCTCGGTTCCGGCCATGGTGAGGATATCGCCGCCGGTGAAGATGAGATCGGATCCGCCGGTGCCTGCTGCCGGTTCCGTACGGCTGCAGCAGAGCAGGCTGAAGACGCCGGACAGCAGAATGAAAGGCAGCAGCAGGGAGACAGAGGATCGGAGCGCTGTGGGTGACATGACAGGCTACCCCAACCCCGACGGTCCGGCCCGTCGATATTTCTTCTCTGTTCGGGAAATCTGTTCAGATTCCGGAAGGGATTTGGTCCCGAAAAAATTCTAACTTAACCAGCCAGACATCCAGTGGCGGATCCGTGGAATGGTGTTCCTGAAGATCTCCGGTTCAATCAAAAAGGCTCCTGACAATTGGTATCGGGGAACCCGGCCATGAGCTGCGCGGAAGACTTTCAGATACGACCTGCCCCTCCCCATGGCATGCATCGCAACGCTGCCACCCAAAGCACCGACGAGACCCCCCTGTCCAGCGGTTGCGGCGGGTCCTGTCGTTCAGTTTTGTGCCGCCATCCATGAAGCGCAGAAGAACGTTCGGATGAACGCCCGTGGCCCGGGCCGCGATGCCAGGGTTTTTCCGGCCGTGGTGACAGGAAGGGTTTTTCGGGTGCCGGAGTCTGCTGTTTGGGATGGGGGAGCCGGCGGCACCATCGGGCGTCCCGGTAAAAGAATTTCGCGGACTTCCCCAACGGCGGAACATGGTTTAGCTGCGACCGATGACCACTGCTGCCGCACCGACCACCGAACAGTTTGAGAAAATCCCCACCAAGATCCACCCGACCGCAGCGGCGGCCGCGGCCGCGCTGGCCCGCGAGGTGGCTGACCTGATCCGGGAACGGAATGCGGCCGGCCGCGCGACCGTGCTCGGTCTGGCCACCGGATCGACCCCTGTCCCGTTTTACCGCGAACTGATCCGCCTCCACCGGGAGGAGGGGCTGAGCTTCGCCAACGTCATCACCTTCAATCTTGATGAATACCACGGCCTCGCTCGCGACCACCGCGAAAGTTATTTCCGTTTCATGCGGGAGCAGCTTTTCGACCATGTCGACCTGAAACCCGGGAGCATCCATCTGCCCGACGGCACGGTGGCGCTCGACAAAGTGTTTGCGCACTGTCAGGCGTACGAGGCGGCGATTGACGCGGCCGGCGGCATCGACCTCCAGATCCTCGGCATCGGCCGCACCGGCCACATCGGGTTCAACGAGCCGGGGTCGACCCGCGACTCGCGCACCCGTCTGATCGCCCTCGACCGCATCACCCGGGAGGACGCCGCCGCCGACTTCCTCGGTGAGGCCAACGTCCCGCGCTTCGCCATCACCATGGGTGTCGGCACCATCCTCCGTGCCCGCCGCATCGCCCTGATGGCATGGGGCGAAAACAAGGCGGAAATCGTCCGCCAAGCCGTCGAAGGCCCGGAAACCGAAGCGGTCTCCGCCAGTTTTCTCCAGTCGCACCCGGACGCCCGGTTCCTCGTGGACGCCGCCGCCGCCAAGGCGCTGACGCGGGTGAAATTGCCCTGGCTGGTGACGCACGTCGACTGGGACGAGGCCGGCACCCGGCGGGCCGTGACCTGGCTGGCGCTCAAGCACCACAAGCCAGTGCTCAAGCTGCTCGATGAGGAGTACAACGAGAACGGCATGGCCGAGCTGCTGACCCGGCAGGGGCGTGCCTATGACCTGAACATCCGCATTTTCAACCAGCTCCAGCATACCATCACCGGCTGGCCGGGCGGGAAGCCGGATGCGGATGACACCACCCGCCCCGAGCGCGCCACTCCCCACCCGAAGCGCTCGCTGGTTCTCGCCCCCGAACCGCAGGACGACGTGCTCAGCATGGGGGCCACCCTGCAGCGGCTCGTCGAACACGGGCACCACGTCGAGGTGGTGTACCTGACCAGTGGCGACCTGCGGGTGGCTGACGCCGAAGCCTCGAAATTCGCCAAGGTGCTGCTGGAAACCTCGGAAACCATCGCCACCGGAGCGGCTGGTGACGCGGCCGGTGCCGCCGGCGACTGGTCGCGGCAGGTCGCCTACGCCCGCGACATGCTGGCGCAGCTGGAGGCCAAAGGACCGTTCGGCGACCCCCCGGCCGCCCTGCGCCGGCTCAAAGGCCTGATCCGCCGAGGCGAGGCGCGCGACGCGGCGCAGGCGCTCGGTCTGTCGCCGGAACACGTCCGTTTCCTCGATCTGCCGTTTTATGCGAAGGGCCGCTACCGCCAGTTCCGTCTGGAAGATGCGGACATCGCCGCGGTGCGCGCGACCCTTGAGGAAATCCAGCCGCACCAGATTTTCATCACCGGCCACCTCGCCGACCCCAACAGCGTGCAGGGGGTGGCGTGGCGCGCCTTTGCCGCCGCCTGGGACCAGTGCGGCCAGGCCCCATGGAAAAACGACTGCCGCGTCTGGCTCCACCGCGGCCACCAGCGGGAACTCGAACCCCACGAAATCCACATGGCCGTGCCCCTCAGCCCGGATCAACTCGCGCGGAAACTCGCCGCCATCCGGAAATTCCAGTCGCCCACCAATCCGGACCAGCTCACCGGCGAGCGCAACCGCCAGACCGCGCGCACCTACGATGCCCTCGGGCTCGCCGAGTACGAGGCCATCGAGGCGTTCGAGCGCTGGGGGGCCTGAAAAAAACGAGATGGCGGCCGCTCCGGGCGGCGCATCCAGTGCGGCTGACCAATTCCAGTGCTGACCATGACTGATTCCCCGATTCCCGCGCCATCCGACGGCCCGCTGCCGCCGTGGCAGCGGCCTGATTTCCTCGGGGCGGCACCGCTCGGAAGCTTCGGATATCTCTCCGAGGACAGCGCGAGACCGTGCACCCTGCAGGAATTGCGGTCCGCGGTCGCCCGCGGCCCTGAGGAACGCGTGCATTTTGTCTGGGGGCCGGAGACCGGCCGCCTTGTACCGACGGCCGAGCTGCCCGAAGTTTTTGAGTCGTTGCGGGGAGCGCAGCTGGCGCGGGCCGAGGAGGTATTGCGCAGCAAGATGACTTGGGCGGCGGTCACGGGGGTCGGTCTGTATTTTTACGGGGAGCGGCTGCTCGGACTGCCGCTGAGCTGGCTCGCCATGCTCTGGGGGGCGTTTTTTCTGCTGCCGATGGTCGATGCGGTGGTGCGGCGCCGCGAGTGGGCGCGGGCGGGCATCGCGGATGCTCCGGCCCTTGGCGAGGCGTCGCGCTTTCTGCACTGGCTGTCGTGGCGGCGGACATCGAAAACCACCCATGTCATCATCGGGGTGCTGGTGGTCACCTGGCTGCTGAGCGAAGCCGCGAACCTCGACCGCTCGATCCGCGTCTTTGCCATGGACACCGCCGGCGTGAAGGCCGGCGCCTGGTGGAAACCGCTTACCTGCTTCTTCCTTCATGGAGGCATCGTCCACCTCGTCTTCAACTCCATGGCGTTGTCCCGTCTCGGCCAGTGGGTGGAAGGCCTGACCGAGGCCGCCTGGGTGCCATTGATCCTGCTGGTATCCACTCTCGGCGGCTCGCTGGCCGGATACGTGCTGCCGCCGGACGTGCCGTCGGTGGGAGCGTCCGGCGGGGTGCTCGGGCTGCTCGGGTTCCTGCTGGTCCTGGCGCGCCATCCCGGACGGGCCATCCCGCCGGCCTTTCAGCGGTTGCTGTGGCAGTGGGTCGCCTATGTCGTGGTGCTCGGTCTGATCGGCTGGAAAGTCATCGACAATGCCGCGCATCTCGGCGGGTTGCTCGCCGGGGCCGGTCTCGGGGTGCTCGCCAACGGCCGCCTGCCCTCCGGCCATCCGCCGGTCCGCGGCGCCGCGATGGCCACGCTCGGCGGGCCGGCGGCCGCCCTGCTGGCCGCCACCGCGGTCTGGATGATCCAGGCGTTCATCAAAGCCCTCGGGTGAATGGGGCCTCACGCCCCGGGGAGCGCGCCCGGGTGACGGAGGGCGACCGCCCCGCACGGGCGCCGGTCCCAGCGCCGGTCCCCGCCGTCTTCCGGGAGGGCCGCTTCCGCTTGTCGTCCGCGTCCCCGCGCGGTATGAATGACGCTCTATGACACTTACCGGCATTGGCGATGAAGCGGGCGCCCCGCTTGAGGCGCAGATCCAGGCGGTCCAGGCACTCGGCTGGAAGCACCTCGAAATGCGCAACGTCCAGATGGACGGATGGCCGGTGATGAACACGCATGACCTGCCGGACGAGGCCTTTGACCGCCTGGTCGGGCGGCTGGCCGAGGCCGGCATCGCGGTGGCCGCCTTCGGTTCGGTCATCGGCAACTGGGCGCATTCGGTCGAGGAGGATTTTGCCGTCACCGAGGGTGAGATGGCCCGGGCGATTCCGAAGATGCAGCGGCTCGGCACGAAATTTGTGCGCATCATGAGTTACCAGCCGCGGGTGGATGCGGACGGGCGGGACCTGCCGGACCAGATGGAGGGCGAGCGGTTCCGACGGCTCCGGGAGATCAAGCGGCGGTTTGATGACGCCGGCCTGACCTGTGTGCACGAGAACTGCATGAACTACGGCGGCATGTCGATCAGCCATGCGTTGCGCACGCTCGATGCGGTGCCGGGCCTGCGCTGGGTTTTTGACACGGCCAATCCTTGTTTCAACGAGGACCGGGACAACCCGGGACACCGCCAGGACCCGTGGGCGTTCTATCAGGCGGTGCGCCCGGCCATCAGCCACGTGCACATCAAGGACGGCGTCTGGAACCCGTCGAAAAAAGACCTCGACTACACCATGCCCGGCGCCGGCCAGGGCCGCGTCGCCGATATCCTTGCCGACCTGCATCGCACCGGCTACGACGGCTTTGTCTCCATCGAGCCGCACATCAGCGTGGTCTTTCACAGCACGGGGGCGGGCGACACCCGCGACCCCGAGCAGAAAGCGCGGGAGCAGCTCGACACCTTTGTCTCCTACGGCCGGCATCTCGCCGCGCTGATGCAGGCGGCGGCGGCCTGACCCGGGCGGTTTTCAGCGGCTGCGCACCCGGTAAAAACGCGGCCCCGGGGCGGGCTCGGCGTCGGTGTGGGTGGCGCGACCGGCGGCGTCGGTCTGCAAGGTGGCCAGCGGCTGCCAGGTGACCAGATCCGAGCCCGACTCCAGGCGGTACTCGCTGAGCGGAGCCCCGAGGAAATCGATCCGCACATCGGCCCCGACCAGGGTGGCCTCAAGGTCACCGGGGGCGGTGCGGAACGGAGGCTCGGCATCGGCGGTGCCGGGGGAGCCGCCGGAAGCCAGGCTGACCCGCCAGCGGGCGGCGTCCGACCACGAAGCCGGGTCGGCGGCGGCGTCGCGAATGACCAGAGAGTATCCGCCGCCATCGGTGCCCGGCTGCCAGTCGTCGGCATAGGAGAAATCAAGCACCTCCTCGCCGACGGCGTCGACCAGGCGCAGACGTTCACCGCGGTTGGAGAGACTGCCGTCGTAGGTGCCGGCGACCGGCCGGCCGGTCCCGTAGCGCTCGGCAAAGGCGACGGGGTTTTTCACCAGCACGAGGCGGGCGCCGGGGGCGAGGACGGGCGGGGGCACGGCCGGAGCGAAGGTGAACGTGATGCCATCGGTGAAGGTGGCGCCGGTCAGGTCGAGCGCGATCTCCCCGATGTGGGTCAGCTCGATGAATTCATACTCCTCCGCGTCATACGCCCCGCCGGGCGCCGGGTGGAACATGAGTTCCGTGATCCGGAGCTGGGCCTGGGCCGGCGTGGGCCGGGCCGGCGTGGTGGTCGTCGCCACCACGCGGTCGTCGGCCGCGGTCGCCGGATCGCGCGGGTCGATGAGCATGAGCGTTTCGCCCCGGGCGGACAACGAGCCGTCATAGTTCCCCTGCACCAGCAACCCCTGGCCGCCGCGGGGCCCGGTCGCACGCGCGCGGAACGCCGAGGCCCGGTTGGCCAGAAACAGGCTGGTCCCCGGCAGGATCACGCTGCCCGGACGCAGCGTGTGGTCGATGCCGCCGCGGACTTTCCACCCGGAAACATCGATCGCGACCTCCCCCGGATTGACCAGCTCGACAAATTCCTCATCCTGATTTCCGCTCGATGGATTCGGGTCGACCTCCCCGAACGTCACGACCGCTTCCGGGTCCTGCGCGGCGGCCGGAATGATGCGGCGCGCGGCAGTCGTGTTGGTCGGGGCGTCGCGGAACGTCACGAACAACTGGTTGCGCCGCTGCGGCAGCCACGACTTGATCGAGGCGGACGTCTGCGTGGTGTGCGGGTCAAGCGGCGCGAACCAGGCATCGGCGCGCTTTTCGAGGTCGTAGCCGCCAGGCGGCGCCGGTGGTGGCGGCTGCAGCACGGTGTCCATCAGGGTGCGCAGCCTCCGCAGGTACATGGCGCGGGTGCGCGGGTTGGTGTGCAGAGCGTCCCAGAGCCGGTTCCATTGGTTGGCATTGTCTTTCGGGTGCGCCTGGTCACCGAAAAATGGATGCGTCCACCACTGGCCGCCGTCGCCGGCGACGCCGAACGACCAGTCCTTGTCCCACGGAATGAGCATCCATTCACCGGAGTCATTGGTGTCGCGGTAGAAATAAAAGTTCTTCCGCACATCATCGGCGTCATTGATGACGGCGCGCACGGCGAGGTAATTGACGAGGTTGCCGACGTCGAAGGCATCGAACATGAACCGTTCGCGGTCGGCGGCGGACGTGGTGGCCCGGAGGGCGTTGACGACCGCCTGGAGATCGGCGGTGCCTTCGTGGAGGCGGGTGCGTTTCTGCACGCCATTGGTGGCGTCGGTGAAGACCGGATTCAGGTCGCTGCGCTGGTCGAATTTGTAGAGGGCGCCGTCGCGGTCGAGGCCGACGCGGTCGAGCAGGCGTTCGTCGACCTGTTCGACGAAGTAAGCCAGGCCGGCGTTGCCGCCGGCGGTGTCGGCGGCGGCATTGGCGCGGAGCATGAGGGGAAAGGCGATGCCGGCGGGGGCGCCGGTGCGGCGAAAGGTTTCGAAGGCGAGGGCGGGGCGGACGAGGGTGGGGTCGGACGACGTCCCGTTGATATTGGCTTCCTCGACGCGGCCGACCTCATCGCTGATGAACGCGTGGTGGCCGGTATTGAAGTCGAATTTCCGTGACCCCGATGAGGTGGCGGCGCCGCGCTGGCGGATGAGCACGTTGTCGCTGAGGATGCCGTTGAAGAACACGGCGCCGCGGGTGCCGGTGCGGGTATTGGCGGCGGCCGTGCTCTGGGCGAACCAGTACCAGACCGGCAGCGCGGTCGACACGCGCGGATCGGCGATCATGGTGCCGAGAAATTCGGGGGAGTTGGTCGGACTGGTGAAAAGCGGCCAGCGCGATGAGCGCCCGTCGGTATCGGTGGCGGTGAAGAACCAGCGGACCAGCTGGCCCTGCGAAAAACTCGATTTCGGAATGACCGCTCCGAAGATGCCGTCACCGGCCGCGCCGTCGCCGTGCCGGCCGTCATCCACCATCGGCGTCTGCTGCGGGGCGGTGAACATGATGCGCCAGGTCAGGGTGACGCCGGCGACCGCGGCGAACGACGGGGTGACGCGGCAGGTCACGGTAATGTCGTCGTTGACTGTCGGGCCGTTCGGCGGGGCCGGCGCGTAGGAGGCTCCGGTGATGAGCGGTCCGGGGCTGGCGGCGCCGGTGGTGTTCGGTTTCCCGGGAGTCGGGGTGGTGAAGTAGACCGGCACCGCCGCATCCTCGGTGACCACCGACGCCTGCAAGCGTGGCGCGAGCAGGAAATCCGGGTTGTCGCGGCTGACGTTGAGCCCCTGCAGGGCCAGCACATTGCGGCCGGGGCGCAAGGCGGACAACTGGCTGCTCAGGTCGATGAGTTCCTCCTGCTGCGCTTCGCCGGCTGGATTGACCGCGGTGGCGGCGGCATTCCACGACGGTGCGGCCGGGGCATGCACGGAACCGGCCGGCGCCCCATTGATCCAGACGGCCAGGCCGTCGTCATGGCGGACGCGCAGCGTGAGGTCCGACACTTTTTCCGGCGCGGCGAGGTCGAAGGGCACGCGCACATAGACCGAGCTGTTCACTCCGTGCATGGCCGGGCGCAGGTCGGTCGGGTACAGGCCGGCGTAGGGGAAGCGCGAGCTTCCGGTTCCGGTGGCGGCGAGCGTGGAGCGGCGCGCGATGGCCTCGGCCTCCAGCGCGCGGTCAAACAGGGCGACCTCATCGACGGCGCCGCTGAAAAAATAATCGCCGGCAGTCTCAGTGCGTCCGGCGCCGATGCGCAGCGGGCGCGTGGTGTTCTGGGCGTAGGCGGACGTCAGCTCCTGGGCGGGCACGCCATTGACGAAAAGTTTCATCAACTGCGTGGCGGAGTCGTAGGAGCCGGCAAGGTGCGTCCAGCGGCCGATGACGACCTCGGGTCCGTAGGCCACGCTCCAGCTGGTGCCATTGCCGAGCCAGAACTGCCAGCGGCCGTCGTCGCCGGCGTACAGGGCGAAGCCGCGGGTCGGCGAGCTGTTGCGGCAGGTGACGACCGACCGGAGGACGCCCCCGCCGGCCGCCTCCGGGCGCGCCCACGCCTCGATGGTGAAGCTCGGCGGGTTGAAGGCGGGATTGGCGGCGACGTCAATCTTGTCATTGATGCCGTCGAAGGAGGCGGCGGCATTGCCGTTCTCGAACCCCGGCCACGCCGGCGGCCGCGGGCCGTCATGACCGAGCCCCGCGCCATTGAGGACCTGGCCGGTGGCAGCCAGTGAGCCGGTGCTGGCCACGGTGGTGCCGGCGGTCTCCGAAAGCCGCCAGAAAACCAGCGGTCCGTCGGCCAGCACGTCGCCGGCCACGCCCGGCCCGAATTCGTTTTCACCGGTTTCAAAGCCGACACCGGCGGTCGCCGCCGCCCACGACGCGTCATCGAAACCGGGATCGCGCCACGCGGTGCCCAGGCTGCCGTCGACCGGCACGCGGACCCGGGCGGCCGTCTGCGGGGTGACGACGCTGGTGGCCACGGTGCGGCTGGCCAGACCGAACGAGATGTCCGGAAGCTGGGGCGGGTAGGCCGGGGCGAACTCGGTGGCCCGGCGGCCGTCGGGACGGATCAGGGCGAGGTATTCGCCATTGGCGGCGAGGCGGAAATCCGTGTGCAGCCGGCTGCCGGGGGACCGGCGGTTTTTCCCCGAGGCGAACACGATAAGGCGTTCGCCGGGCGCGAGGGTGATGGCGGGAAATTTCCACGGCCCGGAACCATCCGCACGATCGGTCAACGCCCATTCGCCCAGCGGGACCGGTTGCGCCCCGGGGTTGCTGATCTCGATCCAGTCGGAGCGGTCACCGTCCTCGTCCACCAGCCCGGAACTGTTGTCGGCCAGAAACTCGGTGAGCACCGCCTCACCCGCGGCGACACACGGAAGGACCGCCCCCAGCAGCAGACCCAGTCGGGGGCCCGCAAAAAATCCGATTCTCAGCATGCGTGAATCATCGCCGGTTCAGGCTCCGGGAAAAGAACCGATTCCGCTGCCTCGCGCCGCTCCGGGCGGTCGCCTGGTGATGGATGCCTCAACCACTCCCTGGTCAGGGCGATTCCGGACCGCATCGCAGGTTGCACCCGGAATGGGTCTGGAATAATTATTAACAAATTTCTTCCTTCTGCGTTGTCGTTG
>JALRGF010000733.1 GCA_023253495.1 Verrucomicrobiales bacterium | reverse complement strand
GGCCGCAGCGCCCGGACCAGCGGTTTGAGCGGCCGCAACGCGCGGGCCAGAGCGGTCGCGCGGATCCCGAACTTGGTGGCGATGACGACCTCAGCCCGCCGGCCGCGGAGCAGGCGGCCGACAAAGCGCTCAGCCTCGCCGTAACCGTAGGAGCGGGCCAGATCAAAGTGGGTGATGCCGAGATCGAGGGCGAGATGAATGGCGGCGCGCGAGACGTCCGGTCCCTTGGCGCCGAGGACCGGGGCACAGCCGAATCCCAGCACGGAGGACGGCTTGCCGGGGATCAGTTCGACGTGGCGCATGGTGGGGCCGCGAGATGATGAGCGAGACGGATGGCGCAGGCACCCAGGAAGAACGTTGGATTGGCCTGGCCGGAGGTGGGAAAGACCGAGCTGCTGCAGAGATACACGTTCTGCGTTCCCCAGACGCGGAGATCACGGTCGACCACTCCGTCGCCCGGCCGGTCGGCGATGCGGGTGGTACCGCTCTGATGGATACCATCGCGGGACATGTCGCGAATCGCCTCCGGCAGGTCTTCGGGAGCGAACCAGTATTCCAGTTCGCCGCAGCCGCACCGGCGCAGCCACTGATCGAGGATTTCATGATTCCGGATCACCGAGCGGACATCATCGTCGGTGAGGCGGTAATGAATTTCCAGCGTTTCCCCGTCGTCTGCGAGCACCATCCGGTTGTCGGGATGAGGGACCTGTTCGGCATGAAAATGGAGGGCATAGCGGTTGTGCTTGTTGTAGAGAAAAATGCCCGGGAGTTTCCGCTCGACGCAGTAGCGACGGTAAAAGATCGATGCCGGAGTCAGGAGGGAGCCGGGCAGGCCGCGCAGCACATTGAGCAGGTGGCGGGGCACACCATGGACCTGGCCCTTGGTCACGGACCGGGCGATGGCGGGCGGAGCCAGCCGCCGACCGAGCCCCGGCGTGATCATGGCCAGATACATGGCGGACATGGCTCCGTTGCCGTGTGCGGGGTCGTGATAGAGCGGGTTGTCCAGCCACAGGGCTGTGTTGAGGAGGTTTTCGCGGCATAATGTCGGGCTGCTGAGCTGGAACCGGCGCCGGAAGTAGCTTCCGTCCGGGTCGCGATGGAACCCGTAATCAGTGAGGCGCGGATCGCCGCGGAAACGGACACTGGCGATTTTGCCCGAGACATGCCCTTGATAATAGCGGCCCAGAGCCTCCGGCACCCGGTCCAAGCGGCGGAACAGCCCGGGGCTGCGCAGCAGGAGGCGTGTGCTTTCCTGGGCTCCTGCGGCGATGACAAACTGGCGCGCGCGCAGGGAGAAGGGCTGGCCGTCAGTGACCCGGCGGCACTCGATCGAGAGCACTTCTCCGCGGTCATCGGGCTCGCCGATCCGCCGCCCCTCGAGGTCGCAACAGAGACTGAGATTCGGCAAGGCTTCAATCTCGCCCCGATAGCGCTTCCCGAAGCGGGTCGGAAGGCTCCAGCGCTCGACGGTGCTGTCTCGCACCTCGCCCTCGACAAATCCCTCGGCAATCGGCCGGGCGCGAAGGGCCGGCATTTCCGCGAGGTCGAAGGGGCCGCTTCCGCATTCGAAGTAGGCGGCGGCGGCCGGCCCATGCGGTTTGATTTGTGCGAACCAGGCGGCATCCCAGGTGCACCCGCCTCGAAGGATCGGGCGATCGATGAAATCAGCGTCGTCGTACATGACGCAGCGCCCACCCCAGGTCAGGGAGGTGCCTCCCAGGCCCTTGTTGGTGCACTCATAGGGAGCATGATGGTTGCGTGGGTCGGCGATCCGGATGGTGTCGTCGAGCCGGTTGCTTCCGGTTCCCTGAAAGGCCCCGTACTCCACCAGGAGCACGCGGCGGTCAGGGTGCCGCCGGGCATACTCCAGGGCCACGATGATGCCGGCTGGACCACTGCCGATGACGCACAGATCATGACGGAATGGCGCGGCACTCTCGGCATCAGTGATCATGAGATTCCGGGCAGCGGAGCGCGCGCGGAGCGATCGCGCGCTTTGATTTTCACGGCGGGGTTGCCGGCATAGACGGCCCAGTCGTCAAGGTCCCGCGTGGCCACCGCGCCCGCCCCCAGCACCGCCCCCTCGCCACAGCGCACGCCCGGCAGCACCAGCGCCCGCATGCAGATCCACGCCCAGGGCCCGATTTCCATGGGCTTGGCAACGAGCGGAAAGGCGGCGTTCTGGTAGTCATGGGTGGCCCCGCAGAGCAGCGCCTCGTCAGAGACGATGGCGTGATGGCCGAGGCGCAGTCCCCCCACATTGTACACGAACACGCCCCGCCCGATGGTCGCCACATCGCCGGTTTCCAGCTGCGAAGGATCCCAGATCCGGGCACTGGGATAGATGAAATTATTACGGCCGAGCTTCGCCCCGAAGCAGCGCAGCACGAAACACCTCCAGCGGTGCAGCGGTGCCGGCGTTAGCCGGCAGGCCACCGTCCACACGACCTGGAAGAGCAGCCGGCGGAGTTTGCTGGAAACCGGCTGCATCGGACGCATCAGCGGGTCCGGATGGGCCGGGTCATGCAGACCATGCAAAGTCATCGGAGGGACGATTTTCTCGTGAATTTCATCAATGAAGCGTGCTCGCGCGCGGGCGGAGCCGACGGGACTGCGATTCCCGACCCCGGCGTGCGAAATACATGACGGGCACGACAAAAAGAAGGAAGTCCACAGCCCCGAGAACGAAGGAATGCGTGGAGAAAGTGAAAATCTGCATGGCGGAATAGCCTGTAAGGACCACAAAGAGTTGGGCACCCAGATTCCCCTCCTCGGCAGCCTTGTAAAACCGGCTGATGATGAACCCGATGACGAGGAACTTGACCGCTCCGAAGTACCAGAATGCCGAAAAACTGTCGGCTATCCCCGTCATGGTGGTTCCGGTGCGGGGGGTGTACGCAAAGCGTTGGAAATGGTCGGCCGTGAAGTTGAATTGCATCGCTTCCTTGGTGTCGTGACCGATGATCTGGCCTGGTACAAAGCGTCGCACCAACGCATCCCAGAGCCACAATCCGTAATCAAATGAAATTGACTGGTCCACCCCCTCAATGAGATACAGGGCGTTGCGCATGTCCGTGCCCCCGTCGGTGAAGCTCTGGCTGAAAATGCCCCAGTAATCGATGGCCAGTACTTCGCTCAGCCCTGCGCCCGTCCACGTCGTATGATCCCTCTCCAGCATGGTTTGGCGGTAGACCACAATAGCGTTGACCATCAGGGTGGCACCGGCAACCCCGGCAAGAACGCTCCACCGCGGAGGGGCCCAGCGAAACTGAAACCATAGCGACAGAACCACGGCGAGAAACAATTCCACCATGCTCCCGCGGCGGCCGTGGAAGACAATGCGGTCGAAATATAAAACGAGTCCGAAGAGTACAATGAGGGCCGTCGTCCAGGAAGGGCGTTTCAACAGCAGGGTAAGGGCGATGATAAATCCGACAGTGAGGAGCTGCGCGAAAAAGGCATAAATAGTGATGATGCCGGTCCATTGGGTACCATGTTCCAGGGACACTTCGGCCTGGAGCTGGCTTACCTGGTAAAAAAAGTAGGCCCCGACCGCCGAGGTGGCGACGCTGCCGATGACGAGCCGGTGGTGATGGTACTCCCAGTGCTGGAAAAGCTGCGCCGGCTTGCGATTGCACACGTACCCCCAATGAGCCGCCGCCAGGCAGAGCATGGACATGACAATGGTTTTGTCGAGGGCGCCGTTCGGCAGGCTCGCGTCGTGAGTGAGGGCGAAGAGCTGCGGCAGAAGATACCCGGCGAAACCGACCGCCGTGAGGAAGGGAAACTGGATCGTCCGCTCGCGCTTCCACAGGCCCCAGGCGACCATGAGAGCGAGTTCGGCGACCAACAGTCCGAGAAGCAAAAAGGTCATGGAGGCGGAGAAGAGGACCCCTTAATTCCGGATGCTGTACACCTTCCGTGCCTCGCTGCGGTGAGCGACGCAGTGGTCGATGATTTCGTCGGTAAAGTCCCCGAAACAGGCCGAGGAGGTGAATTGCCAAAGCCATGTGCTCAGACTCCCCAAGTTGAATTCGATGACCACCGGGCGGTGCTGGGAGTCGATGGCGAGATCGACCGAGAGGCAGCGGTGATGCAGGACGTGGCGGAAGGTTTCGCTGACGTACCGTTTTATTTCGGAAAAGTCAGGAATCCGCAGCTCATGCTGATCCAGCCGCACGTCATTGACGCGGTCACACACCTCTCCGAATTCATTGCAGCAGAACCGCGTCAACCGGCCCTCCGGATCAATCCCCAGGAAGACGCCGCCCGCATGGGCATTGTCGAGGTGGCTGCCCTTTTTTCCGACCCGGAGCACGGCATTGATGACATGGATCGTTTCGTCGACCACGGACCGGTAGACCAGAAGACGCAGGGTATTGACGGAGGAGGCATTGAACTGAGCGAGATAGGGAGACTGGTGCAATTGCTGCTGTATGATGAAATTTGTGCCGCAGTTTTCCCGCAGAAATCCGACTGACAGTGAAATGTTCCCGTTTCCCGAATGAACAAAGCCCGTGTTCCGCCGCCGGAAGAGGAGCACTCCCCGGCCGCTGCCGCTGTCGACGGTGGGCTTGACAATAACGCCCTCGTGCTTGGCGCATCGTTCCAGCAGGCTGTCGTCCGTGAGTGCGGGAATGGGGCGGTAGTGCCGGTCGTAAATCATCCCGTTGAGGCAGCGGAGAACGGTTTCGGGAGCGGTTCCGGGAGGAAAAATTCTGTCATAGGTGTTTTTGTCTTCGTAATAGGCGCGGTATTCCACCGGGTTGAGGACCGGTTCAATGCAGGCATGAGAGAGGCACTCGGGAACAATGTTGGGGTCCTTGCCGATATAGCGGGAGAACAGCTCAAAATCGCGCAGCGTGTAGCGCGTGTTGAAGCGGTCCCATTTGCGGCGGTAGGTGGCGCGCTCGGCGGCGGAAAGGTGAACCGGGGGAAGGGGGGAGCGCTTGAGCAGGGAGGCATAGTGCCGCTGGCTGCTGCGTCCATCGAGGTGGTTGATGGCCCCGGTGTGCAGGTGGTCCAACAGGGACATCAGGGAGGCGAACGTCATGACGTGGGAATTGGGGGCGGGTGATGGGATGGTCGGAAGAGCGACGGGGTTCGGATCCATGAGGCGCGGGGAGGTGTCGCCGATGAGCCTCCCGGGCTTGGCGCCGCCGCTCAGGCGGTGGAGGGCGGTGCGACCCCCGTTCCGGCGGTGG
>JALRGF010000726.1 GCA_023253495.1 Verrucomicrobiales bacterium | reverse complement strand
GGCCCGCGACTCCGGCGCGGGAAAACGCCCCGGATAGCAGCCCAATCCTCCCTGATCGACTCCCGCTCCCTTTTCCCTTGCGTCAGGAGGCTGAGGGGGCAGGTGCCTCCCCTTCGGAAGGCGGGGCGGGTGCCGCCAGAGCCTCGGCATAGCACTCTTCCATGGCGGCGAGGGCGGCTTCGGCGCCATAGGCGGCGCGCACGGCGCGCGATGCTTCACGCGAAAAACGGGTGAGCCTCTCAGGCTGCTCCAGCAGGGAGATGAGCGCCTCGGCGAGGGCGGCAGCGTCTTTTTCGGCGACGAGCAGGCCGTCGACGCCGTGGGTGACGGCTTCGGGGATGCCGCCGTGGCGGGTGGCGACGACCGGCAGGCCGGAAGCCATGGCTTCGAGCATGCTGTTGGGCACGCCTTCCTGGTCGCCGGAGTCGGTCAGTTCGCTCGGGTGGAGAAAGACGTGGGCGCCGGCGTAGGCGCGGAGCAGGTCCGGCTGGTTCATCCAGCCGGTCATGATGACGTGGTCCTGCAGCCCGAGGGCGCGCACTTCGGAGGCGAAGCGTTTTTCCTCGGGGCCGGTGCCGCAGAGGATGAACCGGACTTTGGGAAACCGCGCGATGACCGCGGGCAGCGCAGCCAGGGTGGTGTACAGGCCTTTTTTCGGGATGAGGCGGCACGCCTGGAGCAGGCGCCACTCGCCGTCGGCCGGGGCGTGGCGCTCGTGAAACGGGATGGCGTCGAGCGGGATCGGGGTGCGGTTGAGCCGCAGCTTTTCCGGCGGACACCCGAGCGCCCGCAGGCGGTCGAGCAGGCTGTCGCTGCGGGCGAGCACCAGCCGGGCGTCAGCGAACACGCGTTGCAATTCGGCGGTGTAGCCCGGGGTATCGACGAATTTGACGACGTCGACGCCATGGAACGACACGACGAATGGCCCGCCCCATTTGCGGAGCATCTCGAGGTATTTGACCGCCTTGTGGCCGTAGTAGACGTGGACGAGGGCCGGCTGATGCTCGGCGAGCAGGGCCGGCAGGTTGTACGGGAAGAATTCCGGCTGCCGCGTGATCGGGCGGGGCGGCGGCCACTGGCGAACCACGTATTTGTACCAGAACCGCAGGATGAAATTCCCCCGCGCCCGCGGCCGCACGAGCTTCTGCATCACCACCACCGGCGCAAAAGGAAATACCTCCGCATTCTCAACCTGCTCGGTGAATACAACAGTGCGGAACCGCCGCAGGCCGGTCACCTGGCGGTAAATCGACTGCATCTCGCGCTTCAGAAAAGTGCCGCACAGGGAGACGACCAGCGGCCGGGGGTCGGCGGCGGGTGCGGCGGAAGCGGGTGCGGCGGAAGCCGGCGGCAGCGGAGCATCAGGCATCGAAATGACCGATGAGATTCCGACGCCCGGCCGGCGGATTCAAGCGCGAAGCGGTCACTTCCGCTTCCAGAACATCAGGTGCTGCCACGGCAGTCCGTCGAACTCGCGCTCCAGCACAAATCCGTTGGCTTCCCATTCCTTGCGGATCTGGGCTTTGGTCATCTTGTGTTCCAGACGGATCGGCACTTCCGGGTCCTCGCCGCGGAACTCGACCAGGGCGACCACCCCCTCAGGCTTGAGCGCCCGGCGCATCGCCGCCAGCATCGGCTCGGGATGCGAAAACTCATGGTACACGTCGACCAGCAGGATCAGGTCGCACGACTCCGCGTCCAGCTTCGGGTCATGCACTTCACCACGCAGCGGCCGGATGTTTTTCACCCCGGCGAGGGCGGCGCGCTTTTCCAGGTCGTCGAGCATTTCCTGCTGGATGTCGACCCCGATGACCGTGCCTCCCGGGAGCACCTGCGGCGCCATCAGGAGGGCGTGGTAGCCGTTGCCGCAGCCGAGGTCACACACGGTCATGCCGGGACGCAGACGCAATTCCGGGAGCAGCACCGACGGCTTTTCCTCGTCTTCGCGCAGCCGGCGCAACAGCCAGCTGGCGCCGCCGTGGTACGACATCGCCGGGGCGATCACGCGGCCCATGTATTCGGTCAGGGCGGGAGGCACGACCGCCGGGGCACCGGGGGCGGGCACCGGCGCGGGGGCGGCCGGCACCGGCTCCTCGGCAATGAGCGTGCCGGCGGCGGCCAGGAAACTCGTGCCGATGACCGTCCCCCTCTTGAGCAGGTCCTCGTTGAGCGACACGAACGGGCCGAGATCGACCTTGTACTCCACCTCGCAGATGCCGTAGGAGATGGAGACGACGTCGTTGGCGACCTCGCCGCGCTCGTCGCGGTCCAGTGCACGGGCGATGCCGTCGGTCATGCCCTGGGCGATTCCCGCGACCTGGATGACGCGGAGGGACTCGGCCTCGGGGATGCTCGCCGACGCGGTCATGATGTCGAGGTGGGCCTCGGGCCCGTAGTTGACGAACTCCTTGCCGATGCCGGTGCCCAGGCGCACCCCCACCTTGGGCTGGCGGTAGCCGAAGCAGTCCGCCGAGGTCCACAGGTCCTTCTCGTTGAACCCGTCGCCGAGGGACACGATGGCGAGGCGCGTGTCCTTGCCCTTCCAGCCGCGCTCGGTGAGCTTGTCCGCGCCGTACGCGGACCGGATCTGCCCCGGTGCGTACACCTTGCCCTCGTCCAGGGCGGGGGCGTCGCAGGTGTCCTTCGGGAGGGTCCCGGCGCTCTTGGGCCACTTCCGGGGATCCCCCGTCGAGGCGAGCAGCCCGTCGAACTCCGCCACGTCCGCCGCGTTGTAGCCCTGGACGTCGGCCTTGGCGGAGTAGAGCGCGAAGACCGCCACCCACTCGCGCACCATGCCCTGGAAGGCCTTGGGGGCACCGAGGTAGCCGTCATCGTCGGTGAACACGATCACGTGGTAGGGCTGCGGCTTGGCGGGCGGGCTCACGATGGCCTTCTGGCCGTACAGCTTCTCCCATCGCGCGAGGGGCGCCGTCATGCGCGCGAACAGCCCGCTGTTGTCGAGTTCGACCGTGACGCCGGCCTTGGCTGCCGCTTCCTGCAGCTTCTTGACGTCACCGGGGCGGGCGCCGTACTCCTTCGCGGCTTCCTTGAGCGTGATGTGGTCGCGGTAGCCCAGGCGCGCCGGCGTGGACACCTTGAGAGCCCGGTCGGTGAGCTCCTCCGAGCGCCGCGGCAGCCCGGCGAAGAACGTCACCTGGGGGTTGAACGCCGCCGTGTCGACCTCCCGACCGCGGGCGAGGATGTCCGCGCGGCTGCCCGGGAGCGCGGTGGACGCCTCCGACGGGAGGACGGGCGCGGCGATGCGCTGCTCCGCCAGCGGTCCCGAGAGGAGGCCGCCCGGTGCTCCGGTGTCTTCCTGGGCGATCGGCCGAGCCGCTGCCGTGACGGCCGTGCCCGTGAGGGCGGTGCCGAGGACGAGGGTGGCCGCGGCCGCGAGGGAGAGGGGGCGCGTGACGTGGGCGAACGGGCGCATGGCCTTGACCCTAACCCGGCCCGCCCGGCCCTGACCCGCCGAGTGCGGCGGGGGGCCCCTCACGAGCAGGGGGTGAGGAGGGGGTGCGAACGGGATGAGAAGGACTGCTGCCCCTAGCC
>JALRGF010000667.1 GCA_023253495.1 Verrucomicrobiales bacterium | reverse complement strand
GCATGATCCGGCCGACCTGGATGCTGGTGGAGAAGGAAACAAATTCCGCCTCCGAGGACCCCTCACCCCGTGTCTCGATCGAGGGCCGGGAATCAAGGCTCCGGTTTTTCAACGGCAAGGTGGAGGCCGAGGAGGTCAACTTTGATTTCAAGGGAGACGCTTTGTCCATGATCACCATTTCGGTCTGGAACAAGGGGGACGCCGACGACGAACTGAACGAAAAACGCTTCCAGCAGAAAATCACCGAGCTGACCGAGGCGCTCGGCGGAAAACTCGGGGTGCGGGCGCAGCCACTCGGACGCGACACCAAAAGCGCGGCCAAAGCCGAACGCGTGCGCTGGGAAACGACGGACACCATGGCCCAGCTCGAACACAGCTCGGCCCGCAGCCGCGAAGAAGGATTCCGCGCCGAGTTCATCCGCGTCCGCCTTGCCCCGAAAACCCGCCTCGCCGTCGGCGCCACCGCCGGCAACACCGCCAAGGTGAGCCAGGCCGATCTGCTCGCCCGGGTGACCAAGGAGGGCAACGGCGACGTCTACGTCAGCGGCGTTCCGATGGTTGATCAGGGCGAAAAAGGGTATTGCGCCCTCGCCACCTCGGAACGCGTGATGCGCTATTACGGTATCGAGTGCGACCAGCACGACATGGCCAAGGCCAGCGGCGGCGATGCCTTCGGCACCAACCCCGAAGAACTGCAGGACGCCCTCCACAAGCTCCAGAACCGCTTCAAGATCCGCGTCCGCGACCTGATCCACTGGGACATCAAGGACTATCTCAAATTCACCGAAGTGTACAACCGGGAAGCCCGGCGCCTCGGCTCGCGCCCGTGTCCGGAGAACTATTTCTGGACCAGCTTCCGCGGTCTGGACAAGGACACGCTGCGCGAGGCGCGCACCAAAGGCGGTGGCTACGATCGTTTTGTCAAAAACGTCAGGGAATTCACCGGTCGCGGGGTGCCGCTGCTCTGGGGGCTGGAACTCGGAATTTACCCGGAGAACGGGGAACCCGCTCCCCAGGCGGGCGGCGGGCACATGCGCCTGATCCTCGGTCTGAATGAGAAGACCCAGGAAATCATCTTCTCGGACTCCTGGGGGGCCGGCCACGAAATGAAGCGGATGGCGCTCAAGGACGCTTATGTCGTGACCAAGGGGCTCTACATGATCGAACCGCAGCGGTAAGCGGCCGGGGCGGGCTTCCGGAACGGCTGCCTCAGGAGGCAGCAGCCCCCGCCTCCGCTTTCCGGGTCGGATGCCGCAGGCTGCCGCAGACATTCACGCGGATCCCCAGCGCCCGCGCGAAAGCCGCCTTGGTGAAGAGGCAGGCATCGGCCCCGCGGGCGTCGTGCCCGTACGCCACCTGGATGTGGTTGGCTTGGTGTTTGGCCATCAACTGGTCGCGTGTCACCCCATAAGTCACCGCGTGCATGATCGGCCACTGCGGAGTGGTCGCCTCCAGCCGGCGCCGGGTCTCCGTCTCCGGCAAGCGCACCACGCCGCCGCGCCCGATGTCCATGTGCAGCGTCTCGTTTTCGACGTAGATCCGTGACCACACGATCTCACCCGGCCGGGAGACGCCGTGCACGGTGGAGCCGCCATTGGGAAAATACATTGCCGGCTGCCGGTACCCGTGCGCGCCTTTCCAGCCGCCGATGAAGTGCGCCGGGGGCGCGGCCCCGCTGATCAGCAGAACCCAGACAAACACCCCGCCATAATCCTCACCCCAGCGCACGTCGTGCAGCGTGTTTTCCACCGGCTGGCCGAGGGCCTCATGCACCCGCTGCGTGAGCAGGCCGTCGAGCCCGGCGCATTCGTCGACCTCGTTGAAATGGGTGAGGGGCCGGCCCCGGTAGAGCACGCGCCGGCCGTCGCGCGACCGGACCGGCGGGCGGTCGGCATTGTTGAGCAACCCCTCCGCCAGATCGCTCGCCGGCAGCAGATCCTTCAGTCCCTGCTGGTACTGGATCCCGATGGCGTCGCAGCCGAAATCATCAGCCAGCCGCACCGCGGCCAGATACATCCGGCACTGCAGCCGGATCTGGGCGTCGGTCAGCTCCGTGGCATGGCGGCGCCCGGTATGAAAGGTCATGCCCTTGCGCTCGAGCCACGCCCGCACCGCCTCCGCCTCCGCCTCCGGGGTCCGCTGCGTCTCGTGGTAGAGCGCCGACTGGCTCAGCCGCTCCTTGAACACCCCGCAGGCGTGCAGGGCATGGTCCGGAATGATCGCATTGAACATGCCCATGCACCCTTCGTCGAAAACTCCGAGAATCGCCTTGTCACGCCGCAGCCCGGCCGCCAGGTGCCGGCCCAGAGCCGCATATTTCGACGGCACCTTCACCGCCTCCAGCGGCCGCACGTGCGACAGATCATGGGACACCCGGCCGGTGCGCAGCCATTCCCGCAGCCGGTCGCGGAAAAACGCGTCCGTAAACTCCCCGCTCCACAACGTCGAGAACCGCACCCCCGCTTTGGTCAGCGATCCGTTCAGGTTGAGCATGCCGACCAGCCCGGGCCACTGGCCGCTCCAGTTGGCCACGGTCAGAATCGGCCCGCGGTGGGTGGTCAGACCGGCCAGAACATGGTGCGAATACTGCCATACCGCCTCGGCCACGATCAGCGGCGCCTCCGGATCGGTCGTCCGGAATACCTCCATGCCCTCCTTCTGCGAGGCGATGAAGCCATGCCCTTCGTTTCGGCGGAAAGGATGCGCCCGCACCACCCGGCCACCCTCCGCCACCACCGCCCGGCCCAGCGCCTCCTCCATCGCCTGCTGCGCCGGCCAGCAGGCCCGGTTGGCGGACACACGAAGGTCGCCGCTGGCAACCAGGGAAATCGGACGCGGGTTCATGAGGCGGTTTTTGCGGATCATTGAATCACGCGGACCCGCAGCTGGCAACGCCTCCGCGCACCATCGTCCGCCCGAGGGGGCGGCGGCAGGGACCGCCCGTTACAGCCCCGTCGGATGATCAAGGAAAACCGCCGGCGGCAGACGGAACTTTTTTCCCAGCCACCGGCCGAGCGCGCGCACCCCGAACGTCTCCGTGGCATAGTGTCCGGCATACAGGACGTTCACACCCAGTTCCTCGGCGAGGGTGTAGCTCCAGTGCGGTCCTTCGCCGGTCAGGAAGGTGTCAATACCCTCCGCGGCCGCCGCGGCAATTTCCGCACCCGCGCCGCCGCTCACGATGCCGAGGCGTCGCACCCGCGACGGGCCTCCCGGGCATACATGTACCGCACCGCCGCCCACCGCGGTCCGCACCCGCGCCACCAGCGCCTCGCGCTCCATATCCACCGCCGCCCGCAACCCCAGCTTGATCCCCTTCCAGCAAAAAAACGGTTCGGCGTTCCGCAGTCCGAGCGCCGCCGCCAGCTGCGCGTTGTTGCCCAGCACCGGATGCACGTCGAGCGGAACATGGCAGCTGTAAATGGCCAGACCGCCGTCCATGGCGGTCGCCAGCTTGCGGAAAACCGCCCCTTCAATCCGCTGCGCCCCCGACCAGAACAGCCCGTGATGGACGAGCAGCAGGTCGGCCCCGGCCGCCACCGCCCGCCGGATCACCGCCTCACAGGCGTCGACCGCCACCGCCACCCGCGTGACCGTGCCACCCCGGCTCGCCAGCTGCAGACCGTTGAGCGCTCCGGGATAATCAGGCACCTCGCCGACCCGCAGTTCGCGCTCCATCGCGGCGACCACGGTCGCCAGATCCGCCGGGCTCTTCGTCGTTTTGCGTCTCGCTGACATGGCGGCAGACAACCCGCTTCCGGCAGCCCCGGCAACCACCATCTGCGCCCGCCGCCGGAGGCGCCCGCCGGGTCATCCCGGAGGCCTCCCGCTGCCTCTCCCCGGCCGCCGTCCCTCCGGTCCCGGAACCGGTCACACCGGACCCGCCGGCCGAACGTCGTCGTCAGGCCCCGGCACCCGGGGCGGCACCACAAATACCGCGGCGAGCGCCGCCGCTATCATAAATCCGGCCGCCCAGGTGAACGACGTCCGGTAGCCGGCCTCCACCACCTGCAGGTCGCCCGCGGTCAGCGGACGGGCAAAGGCGGAAAACCCGAGCGGCAGCGGCAACGCCGCCAGCAGCGGCCCCAGAAACCGCCCGAGGCTGCCGGCCGACGCATTGAGTCCGAGCGTCCGCCCCTGGGCATGGCGGGCGGCCGAGCGTGACAACAACCCGGTCAGCGTGGGCACCACCAGACCATTGCCCAACGCCAT
This sequence comes from Verrucomicrobiales bacterium, assembly GCA_023253495.1. GTDB lineage: Bacteria > Verrucomicrobiota > Verrucomicrobiia > Verrucomicrobiales > V1-33 > CAJBME01. The sequence goes on along the minus strand of JALRGF010000667.1, from coordinate 676 downwards.
CAACGCCGTCACCCCGAGAAAGCCCGGCGTGCCATGCACCCGCGGCAGCAGCCACAGACTGGCCGCCACCAGAACCGCCCCCGTCAGGATCAGCGGCTTCTCGATCGGCCGCTTCATCAGCCGCCGCAGCAGCCCGCCCTGCACCAGCACCCCGAGCAGCCCAACGTAGGCAAAGGCGAAACTCATCTGCGCCCGGCTGTAGCCGAGATGATCCGCACAGAAAAGCGAGAACAACAGATGCACAAAGGCAAAACCGGTCGTGCTCAGCAGCCCGGCCAGCAACAGCAGCGAAACCGTCCGCCCGCGCCCGCCGGCAAACACCTCGCCCAACGGCGCCGGCACCGACGGGTGCAGCCTCTTCTCCGGCGTCAACGTCTCCGGCAAACGCGTCTGGATGAACCACGCGTTCACCAGCGCCAGCACCCCGGCAAAATAGAACGGAGCCGAATGATGCCACAGGCTGAGCAGCCCGCCCAGCGCCGGCCCGAGCATGAATCCCAGCCCGAAAGCCGCTCCAATCATCCCCATGTACTTCGCCCGCTCCTCCGGCCGCGTCATGTCGGCAATGCACGCCTGCGCCGCCGCCACATTGCCGCCGCTGGCCCCGTCAATGATCCGCCCCAGAAACAACATCCAGGGTGCCGCCGCCGCCCCGGTCACAAAATACCCCACTGCC
>JALRGF010000565.1 GCA_023253495.1 Verrucomicrobiales bacterium | reverse complement strand
AAAGCGTGACCTTCGAAGGTTTCGCCCCGCACCGCGTACCGGTCATCGTCGAAGCCGTCACCGACAACAACAACCGCACCTCCTCGGAAATCAAAGTCCTCTTCCGCAAGGGAACCCTCGGCACCTCCGGCAGCGTCAAATTCATGTTCGAACACGTCGGCCTGGTCGAAGCCCACACCGCCGACGCCGCCACCGACCCCGAGGAGGCCGCCATCGAGGCCGGCGCCAATGAGGTCGAACCCCTCACCCACCTCGACAACGACGACATCCCCGAAGACCGCCGCGGCGCCCGCTTCATCACCGAACGCACCGCCACCGCCGAAGTCAGCCGCTGGCTCGCCACCCACGGATGGACTGTCGTCACCAGCGAACTCGGCTTCCTCCCGAAAGACAAACCACCCCTCGACGACGCCCAGCGCGCCGAGGTCGGCGAGTTCCTCCAGGCCCTCGACGACCACGACGACGTCACCCGCGTCTGGGCCGCCGTCTGATCCTGAGATCCCTCAGGTCCCTCAGGTCCCTCAGGTCCCTCAGGTCCCTCAGGTCCCTTCCCCTAGTCCCTCCCCCGCCAGCTCCGCCCGCAGCCGCGCCACCGCCTCCTCCTGCGAAAACCCGTCCGGCACCGCGGAACGCGCCCGTCCGGAAAACGCCGGCTGTTTCAGGCGCCAGCGCGCCTCACATTCCGGATCCTCCAGCGCCTCGGCCAGCGCGGCCATCAGGTCGTAGGAAAAGCCGTCATATCCGGCCGCGACAAACGCATTGTGCGCGCCGGCGGCCGCATGGCGCCCGGCCTCGGCAATCACCGGGTGTTCCGGCTCGACGGGGGGCGTCCCGTCGTTCCAGATGGCCTCGCAAGCGTCGACCGACACCGAAAGATACCGGCGGCACGCCGCCGGCCGCACCGCATACACCGTGCAGCACCCGGCATGATCCAGCAGCGCGCACGGCTGCCGCACCGCCGCCCGTTCCGCCGGGGCCGTCAACCCGGCCACCCGCGCCCCCGCCACCCGGACTTTCGCCTCCAGCGCACCGCGCTCGCCGACCCACCTGTCGCCCGCCAGATACCGGCGGATCAGAAGCACCTCGTGCGCCCGCACATCGACCCGCAGCCAGCAGCAGAACGAACAGCCGGCCTGGCACGCCACCTCCGCCCCGGTCAGCCGGTGAAACCCGTCGACCGTGCCCCCGACGTGGCCAAGCGCCGCCGCCGCCACCTCCAGCGGGTCGCCCGCCCGCAACGCGTCGGCCACGCTGCGGAACGTGCTGTCGTAGGTGGCCTGCATCAGCGGACGCGTCATAAGGCGCGTCTCACTTCGTGCCCGGCTCCGGCTTCCGGATTTCCGGCAGCTTCACGGCTCCCGGCGGCATTTCCGGCGAAGGCAGACGCACCAGCAGCCACGTCTGCGTGGCCTCCGGACCGAAGTGCACGAACACACTGGCGGCATCATAGGTCAGGCTGGAAAGGCCCGTTTCATAAACGGTGTCGGTATTCTCGCCGACGTGCCACGCGAGGCGCTGCCCCTCCTTGTCCAGCTGGCCCACGACCGGCTGGTCTTCTCCGGTCATGATGTTCTTGAAAGCGCCGGCGACAATTCCCTCCTTGTCGACCGTCAGCTGGAAAAACATCACCGCATCGCCCTGCTCCTGCTGGGTGAGCGCCCACACCCCCATCGGCAGCCAGTTTTCCGGCTGGCCTTCCTCGGCCGGCGGCTCCGGCACCGGATAGGTCTCCACCGGCGGCGACGCGAGCTCTATCGTCTTCTGACGATATTCGACCGCATTGCCGGACTCCCGGCCGTTGATGTAAATGGTGTCGCCCTCGTAAATCACCGTCGTCCCGGGATCATAGATCACCGGCTGCGCGGGATAGGTCGGACCATAAAAGGTCGCCACCGTCGTGTACGTCGCCGGCCGCCACCACCACCACGGCGAAATGATCGCCGATGTCACCGCCGCCGCCGTGCCGGCCACCGCCGCACCCCACCAGCAGCCACCCCAGTAGCCGTGGTGGAAAAAACGATCGTGATACCCGTAACAGTGGTCCCAGACCTCGTGACACCGGTCGCGGCGGAAATCAACCACGTCCCGCCGCCACTTCCAGTACTCGTCAGAATCATACCGGTTATGCCAGTCACGATCGTTGTACCGGGTGTTGATGTCGTTCCAGCGATTGGATCTATTGTTCTGGAAGTTGTTGATGGTAACGTTGTTCTCCTGATGCCAGTTGTTGAACTGGTTGGTGAAGCTGTTGTTGGAATTGTTCCACCTGTCGCCCCAGTTCGGACGGCTCTCCGGCCGGTTGTTCCCCCAGCCCGGACGGTCCCCGGGCCGGTTGTCACCCCAGCCCGGACGGTCCCCCGGGCGGTTGTCACCCCAGCCGCCGGGGCGGTCGCCCGGACGGTTGTCCCAACCGGGCCGGTCACCCAGACCCGGGCGGTCGCTCGGACGCACCGAGCCCGGCCGCCCACCTCCACCGGGACGATCGACAATTCCCGGGCCGCCACCCGGCTTGTTCAGCCCGCCGCCGGGACGCACGGTCCCCGGCCGCGTGGACGGCCGCGTCAGGTCACCCGGACGATCCACCACCCCCGGCCGGCCGGCCGGCTTCGTCTCCGGCCGCAGGCCCGGACGATCCACCCCCTGACCAGGCAGAGTGATGGCCCCGCCGCCGGGACGGCCGCCTCCCGCGCCCGGACGCGGTGCCGGACGCGTCAGGTCACCCGGACGATCGGCCACCCCGGGCCGCGGCGCCGGGCGGGTCTCGGGACGCGGCGCCGGGCGCGTCATCGGCTTGTTGATCGACGGCGGCGACGGCCGCGCCGACGGCCGCGCCAGACTGCTGCCACCCCCACCGGAGGGACGCGTCTCGGGACGCGGTGCCGGGCGGGTCTCCGGACGCGACACTTCCGGACGCGGCGCCGGGCGGGTCTGCGGACGCGACGACGCCGGGCGGCTCGAGCCGGAGCCACCGGACGGCCGGCTGATCGACGGCCGATCACCGCCGGAGGGGCGGGAAACGGACGGTCTTCCTCCGCCTGACGGACGGCTGGACGGTCGTGCCGCCGGGCGGCTGGCGGCCCCGCCGCCGGCCGGGCGTGCCGCCGGGCGGTTCGCCCCGCTGCCTCCGCGGGCCCGTCCGCCGTCGCCACGCGCTGTGGCTTCGGTCGTCCAGGCAAAGACGGAGGCCGTCAGCATCATCGCCATCAATGGTCGTGTCTTCATGGGTGTTTCCCTGGGGTGCGGGTGGCGATGATGGTTATTTGGATCGGACCACTTTGACCGGAGCGATATTGGGCAGCGCCTCGCCATCGACCTGACGGCTGGCTGACGACCACGTGAAGGTGTCCTTGTCGACCACGGTGAGCGTCTGTTCCTCGGACCCCTGGCCGCCATCGGCGAGGACCGCCCGGGTCTGCAGGAGCCAGCGCGTGCCGTCCTGGGTCCAGACTTTTTCGGAAAAACCTCCTTCGCCATCAAACACCCAGGAACGGATCTTGCCGAGGGTCGGGTCCCAGCCGATCACCTGGGTGCCGCTGGTTTCACGGCCATCGGCATCCACCATCGAGTACGTCCACGTCAGGAAATTGTCATTGAGCGCCCGCTCAATGGTCGAGGTCGCCTGCACACCCTCGCCGGTGTCCTTCCAGGTGCCGACCAGCCAGTCGAGCGCGCTCAGCTGGCGCGAGGAATTGCCGGCCAGTGGCGATCCGGTCTCGGTGAACTGGCTGATCAGCCAGGAGTCGCCCTTTTTGACGTGCACGGCGGTGTAGCTGCTCACGGCGTTCCGCCCGCCGGGCTCGGTGACTGTGCTGGTGCCCTTTTCCAGCATCACGTCAGCGGTCAGCGGACGCACCGATTCGACATCGATGTCGATCGTCCGGCCCTTGCCAACCAGAAACACGTCCTTGAACAGATCGGCGATGGCCTCGCGGCCGCTGAGAACCACCCCATCGCTGTCCACCCACTCGGCATCCTCGGCAAACATCGCGGCAATAGCCTTGGCGTCGCCCTTGTTATAGGCGGCAATGAAGGCGTTGGCCTGGTCGGCTATCGCTTTCTGCTCAGCCGAGAGGACCGGCGCTTCGGCCGCCGCTGCCTCCGCTGCCTCCGCTGCCTCCGCTGCCTCCTGGGCCACGGCGAAGCCAGTCAGGAAAGCGGATGACGCACAGGCAAGAATCAGTCGATGAATCA
>JALRGF010000549.1 GCA_023253495.1 Verrucomicrobiales bacterium | reverse complement strand
TGGTGCGCAGCGGCATCCACCTTTGCAAAGTCTGGTTTTCGGTCAGCCGCGACGAACAACGGCGACGGTTCCGCGAGCGGCAGGCGCACCCGCTCAAGCAGTGGAAACTCAGCCCGATCGACATGGCCTCGCTGGACAAATGGGACGCCTACACCCTGGCCAAGGAAGCGATGTTCCTGCACTGTGACACGTCGGACGCGCCGTGGACGGTGATCAAGTCGGACTGCAAGAAGCGCGCACGCCTCAATGCCATGCGCTACCTGCTGCATCGCCTGCCGTACACGAAGCGGAACCTGGAGCGGATCGGACCGGTCGACCCGTTGATTGTCGGACGCCCTTCGCTGGTTCCCGGAGGTCGCGGCGACGACCAGCTGGCGGTCAACGGCAATGGTTGAGCAGGTGAGCGGGTGAGCCCGGTGGGCCGGTGATCCGCGGACCGGGCGGGCCGGTCTTGACACCGCCCGTCCGATGGCCTCAGCCTGACCCTCTCATGAGCAGTTTCCGTATCCGTCCGCACTTCCGGGAGACCGTCGACTGGGACATTGCGACCGCCCAGGATCAACTGGTCAGCCGCCTGCGTGACGGCGGCGGCCGCTGTGTGGTGATGAGTTTTCCCGGCTATGTGACCCTCCGCATTCCCGACCGGGAGCAGCATTTCTGGTCGCCTCAGCTCACTGTGAGCCTGGAGCCGGGCGAAGGCGGAGGCACGCGGCTGGAGGGCACTTACGGACCGAACACCAATGTGTGGTCGATGTATTTGTACGGTTACCTGTTGGTGGGCACGGCGGGAGTTTTTGCGGCGGTCTTCGGGATCTCGCAGTGGCTGGCCGGAACGCGGCCATGGGTGCTGTGGGTCCTCGCGGGGCTCATCGGATTGGCGATCGGATTCTATCTCCTTGCCCAGTTCGGCCAGAAGCTCGCCGCGCGGCAGACGTTTCTGTTGCACCGGGAGCTGGAGGCGGCCTTGGGCCGGGAGGTGGAGATGTACTGAGAGCGCGGCCGGTCAGGCCGTGGGGGTGGTGAGGCTGACTTCGTGGAGGGTGGTTCCGTTGGCGTTGAGGAAGGTGGCGGAGCAGGTGGGAGTGGGCACGGTGGTGTCGGCAGTCAGGCGCAGGAATGACCGTGGTTCCGGACGTCCCCAGACGAGGGCGGGGTGGGGGACGTTGAGCGACGGAATGGTACTGGCGTGGATGGGGGAGGTGACGAACTCGTGCAGGTCGTAGCCGACGCGATTTTTCAAGATGAGGTGGCGCGAGCAGTGGATGTCCCCGCCGCAGAGCATGACACCCGTGATTTGCTGATCCCGGATGAAATCGAAGAGTGCTTCGCGCTCGTGGGGAAAGGTGCCGAGATCGTCGGGTTCGCTGTTGGTCTTGTCCTGCCAGATTTCACCCATGGCGAGCAGCTTGAAGGGTGCGGTGCTCGCCTGCAGGGTGCGCTGCAGCCAGTTCCACTGGGTGGCGCCGAAGCAGGAGGGTTTGGCGGGATCGACCGGTGACGGCTCGGTATTGGCGAACCACCGTGGGTCCAGCAGCCAGACTTCCAGCGGGCCGGCGCGGAAGCGCGTGTAGATGCCGCCGTTGACGTCCCCGGGGGAGTCGAGGGCCCGGTATTCCAGGAACGCTTGGCGGGTGAGCCGCTTTCCCCGGGGATCGGAATCCCCGAGATGCGCGTTGAGGCCGAAGTCATGGTCGTCCCAGGTCCCCCAGACCGGCCGGCGGGCGAGCAGCGGCCGCAGTTCCGGGATATGCAGGAATTCCCGGTGCCGCTGGCGGGCGACGGCCAGATCATATTTGTCGATATACGGGGTGTCGCCGAGCAGCACCAGCGCCTCGCAGCCGGTGGCTTCCATGCGGGTCCAGACCGGTGAAGGTTCGGTGAAGGCGCAGGAACCGAGGGCGATCGAGACCCGTGCCGGGCGTTCGGGTGACGGCCAGGTGCGGAAGCTTCCTTCGCCGAGCCGGGTGCCGTCCGCACCGAGGAAGCGGTACGAATAGTCGGTCGCCGGGGTGAGTCCGGGGATGCGCAATGCCAGGCAGAGGTCCCCGGCCTCTTCGGCGGTTCCGGTCACCTTGATGGGGGTGCCGCCGGCGGTCGGTTGCACGACGACCTCGACCGGGCCGGGACGGGGTGGCCGGATCCAAAGCAGGGCGTGATGATCCGAGATATGGCCGACCATCGGGCCGGTGACGGCGTCGGCGGGCACGGTGAAGGTGGGGGCGGCGGTCAGGGAGCGGGCGGCAAGGGCCCCGGCTGAGGTCGCGAGAAAGTGGCGGCGGGTGGCGGTGGCGGCACTCATGAGCGGGCGACCGGCAGGCTCAGCCAGAAGGTGGTGCGGGTGTCGTCGCTGCGCGCTCCCAGGGTCATGCCCATCTGGTGGGCCAGATGCGCGGCCACTGTCAAGCCCAGACCGAAGTGACTGCCGTCCTTGGTGGTGACAAACGGTTTGAAGATATCGGCGAACTTGTCCTCGCGGATCTGTCCGGGATTGTGAACAAAGACATCGATCCGGTCGGCACTTCCCTCCGGCGAGCGCCCGGGCGCATAGATCTCCATGGCCACCGCGCCGCCCGTCTCCTTCCCCGCCTCCGCCGCGTTGGTCAGCAATTCATGCAGGATCTCCCGGAACCGGGCCGGATCAATGTCGACCTCCGGCAGCTCCGGGTCGGCCCGCAGTTCGAGCGGCACTCCGAGTTTCCGGCACGGTTCCTCGAGTGACCGCACCATGTTCGGCAGTTGATCACCCAGACGGATCCGCTGCCGGCTCAGCCGCGCACAGGCTCCCGCCGACACGATCTTGCCACTCAACTCCTGGCCATTGAGTGCCGCCGCCTTCATGTGGTTCAGACTTTCCCGGGCCGAGGCGTCGAGCGAGTCGTTCATCATCAAAAGACTGGTAAACCCCTGAAACACCGCCAGCAGGTTGTTCAGTTTGTGCGTGAGCCCGCGCAGGTACATCCCGTAAAACTCGGCCAGTACCGG
>JALRGF010000516.1 GCA_023253495.1 Verrucomicrobiales bacterium | reverse complement strand
CCCCGGCATCGAATACGGCGAAACCGCCACCCTGGCCTGGCCATCCCGCCCCGGCGTCCGCTACCGCGTGCAGCAGTCGTCGACGCTTGGCAACTGGCGGCCTGCCGGTCCGACGGTGCCCGGCGATGGCGGCAGCCTGTCCCAGTCCATCCCCCTCGAACCCTCCTGGGATTTCCTCCGCCTTGAGGCCGAGGCGCCCACCGACAGCGATGCCGACGGCCTGTCCTCCGTCGAAGAAGGCCTGCTGGCCACCGATCCGGCTCGCCCGGACACAGATGGGGACGGGCTGGGCGACGGCACGGAGGTGCTCGAAACGTTCACCAACCCGCTCGTCCCGGAACCGGCCGGCGGCACCATCACCGGTGTCGTGCGCACCGACCCCAACCGCGATGGCAACCCGGTGGACGGATCGCCGGTGGCCGGGGCCACCGTCTGGCTGGATGCCGATTTCGACGGCACCCTCGACGAAGAGGAGCGCCGCACCCGGACGGACGCGGCCGGCACCTTCAGCTTCCTGCGTCTGCCTCCGGGATACTACCACGTCCGCCAGCTCCTCGAGCCCGGTCATTCCCAGACCCAGCCGGCCGAGGTCACCCCGCCCATTCTCGATTCGTGGCCCGACGAGGTTGTGAATTACTCCCATGCCGCCACCGGTGCCGATTTTCCGGGCCCCTACGGCTACGCTGCCGACCGCCTCTGGCCGGGCGCACGCTGGATCATTGTCGGTCAGCAGCTGGAGCCGGTCGAACCCACCCGGATTCTGCTCCAGCCGGCCGGCACGCGTTTCGAGGTCCCACCCATCGGCATCTATAACACCACCGAATGCCTCGCCCTGCCCCGGGACGCCAGCGTCACCGTCCGCTTCGACGAAATCATCGTCGACAAACCGGGACCGGACATCGCGCTGTACATGCCCGTGCAGGGGGACGGTGAATTCGCGCAGCTGTGGCTCGGACCGACCCCGGATTCCCTGCAGTTGATGACCCGGATCAATTCGACCGCCTTTGTCCAGACGTTCGACATGGCCGGCAGCGGCGCCCGCCCGCCGGCCCGCTTTCTCAAGATTGTTTCCGAAACGAGCGGGGGCGTGGACCTCGGCTTCGGCTTCACCACCGTGCAGGCGCTGAGCTTTGTCAGCGCCGCCACCGATGCCCGTGCCGTCACCCTCGTCGGCACCGAAACCGTCAGCGGGGTCGATTTCGCCCGGTTTTTCATCGACCAGCTTCCGGTCCTCATGCTGGAGGACGGCGGGGTCCTGCTGCGCCAGGGGGCTTCTGCCACACTGCGCCTTTCCGTCCTCGACGACATCGGCGCGGCGACCCGCGGCGTCACCGTCAGCGGTCTTGCCGTGCCGGTGAATGCCGACGGTTCCTTCTCCCTGACCCCCGCGCTCCCCGGCACCATCGATGTGACCGGCACCGCGACCGATACCGGAGGCCAGACCGCCACCCGGACGTGGCGGCTGTATGTCGCCCATCCGGACGGCTCTCTGCCCTTTGATCCCGAGGCGCTCGGCACCACCGGCGAGGAGGGAGCACCGGACATCCGCGTCCTTGCCCCCGCCGCCGGCGCGGTGGTGGACGCTGCCATCCCGGTCATCGCCACCATCGGAGGAGGATCGGCCCCCATGTATGAAATTGCCTACGCCCCGGTCGAACAGATCAATCTCTCCGACTTCGAAACCGACGATCCCGATTACCTCCCGCTCGCCTCCGGCACCGGTTACCGCACCAGTGAAACCGTCGCCATCTTTCCCGGGGACACCGTCGCCAACGGTATTTATTTCCTCCGGATCAAGGCCACCCCCTCCGGCGGGGGACCGATCCGCTTCTACGGCCAGATCATCGCCAAGGGCGTACCCGCCGACTCCCTCCAGCCACGCATCACCCTGACCTCCCCCGCCGACGGGACCGTCACCGGACTCGTGGAGGACGTTACCGGAAGCATCGAGTCCGCCCGTCCGCTCACTGAGTGGTTCGTCGAGGTGGCGCCGCGCGAGGATGTGGACCTCAACGACCTCGGCAGCGCCTCCCCCTCGTGGAAACGCCTTGCCCAAGGCACCGCCCCGGTCCCTCCCGGTACCCGCCTCGCCCGCCTCGACTCCAGCACCCTGCCCAACGGCTCCTATGTCATTCGCGTCGTCGCCTGGAACGACCTGCGCCTCGGCCGTGTCGAAGCGCGTCTCATCGAAGTGGCCGGAGAGGCGAAATTCGGGCGGCACCGCCGCGAATTCACCGACCTCGAAATCGAGCTCGCCGGCTTCCCGCTCACCGTCAAACGCGTTTTCGACTCGTTCGACACCGGCCGGATCGGCGACTTCGGTTACGGCTGGTCGCTCGCCCTCGTCGACGCCCAGATCGGCGAAACCGTCCCCCGCTCCGGCACCGGAATTTTCGGCCAGACCGCCTACCGCGATGGCACCCGCGTCTACCTGACGGGGCCCGATGGCCGCCGCAACGGGTTCACGTTTCATCCGGAATTCGTCAGCCCGGGCATTTTCGGGGACAACTACCGCGCCACCTTCACTCCGGATCCGGGTGTTTCCGACCACCTCGAGGTGCCCGAGGGTCATGACCCCTTTCTCACCGTCAAACCGACCGGCGAGGTGGCCCTCGGTTTCATCGGCCTGGCCTGGAATCCGGATACCTTCGTCCTCGTCCGCCCCGACGGCACCCGCTACACCTACCACGAAACCCGCGGCCTGCTCGAAGCCACCGACCTCAACGGGAATACGCTCACCTGCACCCCGGCCGGCTTCCAACACTCCGGGGGCATGAGTCTGGCTTTCACCCGCGACCCGCAAGGCCGCATCACCGCCATCAGCGACGGCGGGCGTACCTGGACCTATGCCTACACCCCGAATGGCGACCTCGCCTCGGTCACCGACCCCGACGGACGCTCCAGCAGCTACGGCTACCTCGCCACCCCGCCGCACTACCTCGCCTCGGTCACCGACCCGTTCGGCCGGACCGGCAATTCGTACGAATACGACGCCGACGGCCGCCTCGTCGCCATCGTCGATCCCGCCGGGAATCGCACGCTCCAGTCGTGGGACCCGCTCGGGTTCATTGGCTCGATCACCGACGGCCGCGGCCACGTCACGAGGCTCACCTACGACCAGCGCGGCAACATCCTCACCTCCACCGACCCGCTCGGCGGCGTGACCCGCTACACCTACGGCGATGCCCGCCATCCGGACCGGGAAACCGCCGTCACCGACCCGCTCCTGCGCACCACCACCTACACCTACGACGCCGACGGAAACCAGACGTCCGTGGTCCGCCCGGGAAATATTTTCACGTGGCTGAGCACCACCTGGAACGAACGCCAGCAACCGCTCTCACTCTACCGCGCCGACTACGGCGGCTTCACCGAAAACTGGCAATACGACACCGACGGCAACCTGACCAGGGAAACACTGCTGGGCGAACCGGTCCGCACCATGACCTACACGCCGTCCGGCCAGATCGAGACCGAGTCCATCGCCGGTCTGGCCATGACCGCCACCTACGACCCGGCCACCGGCCTGCCCGCCGGCGCGTCCGACCCCCATGGATTCAACCTCTCGTTCACCCGCAATGCCTCCGGCCAGCTCACCCGCACCACCACGGCCAGCGGGGAAACCGTCACCGTGGTGCCCGGCAGTGACGGCCTGCCCCGGTCGCTCACCGACAGCGCCGGCGCCGCGGCCACCACCGTCGTCAATGCCGACGGCTCCCTCACCATCAACGACTGGAACGGCCGCTCCAGCCGCCTGTTTTTCGACGGCGCCGGACGCGTCACTGCTCTGCAGGGGAGGGACGGCTTCACCGTCACTCCGGAACGCGACGCCAACCGGAACGTCACCGGCATCACCGGGCCGCTCGGCGACCGCCATGGCATGGAATACGACGCCCTCAACCGACCCACCCGCCTCACCGACCCGCGCGGCGCCTCCCACCGCTATGCCTACGACGCCGCCGGTCGCCTCACCGAAACCACCGACCGCAACGGCCGGAAAAAACGCTTTTTCCACAACGATCTCGATCAGGTCACGCGCGAGGAATGGCTCGATGAAACCGGCACCCTGGTGCGCACCTGGACGTTCACCTACGACACCGTCCTGAACTACGGCCGCCTCGACGCCATCAGCGACGGCCGGACCACCTGGTGGTTTTCCGGTGGGGCCATCCGCCCCGCCCGCACCGGCGTCGCCTACCCCGGCCAGGCGTCTTATGAGATCGGGTACAACTGGACGGCGGAGGGCGGCAGCGTCCCCGCGCAGGTCGGCCTCTTCCGCGGTGCCACCATCCTCCACACCGCCGATGCCCAGTTCATCGGCGACCGCATCTACCGTCACACCTGGGAATCACCGCTCCTCGCCGGCAGCAGCTCGCGCCACGTGCGGCACTTCTTTGATCCCATGGGCTCGGAAACCCGCCTCGAACGCTTCGACTCCTTCTTTTCCTTCGACATCAACCAGTCGCCCTTCGCTGTCACCCACACCACCCGCGACACCAAAGGCCGCGCCACTCAGATCCGCCATACCCACGCGGCCGGCTCCCTGCTTTTTCCGGACAGCCAGATGACCCTCACCCGCACCCCCGGCGGCTGCGTCACCGGCATCACCGAACCCGGCAACACCGCTGTTCTCTCCTACGACGCCGGCCTGCAGCTCACCGGCATCACCCACTCGGCCCGGCCGTCGGAAACCTACGCCTACGACCCCGCCGGCAACCGGCTCACCTCGCATTCCCAACCGGTGCCGGCCGCCATCACTCCCGGCAATCAGCTGGCCGCCGCCGGCGGAATGACCTACGCCTACGACGCCGAGGGCAACCTCGTCCGGGAAACCGTCACCGCCACCGGCGCCATCCGCGAGTTCGCCTACGATCACAACAACCAGCTGACCCGCGTGCAGACCCGGACCGGCCCGGACGCCGACCCCGTCATCATCGCCGAATACACCTACGACTACGACGGCAACCGGAGCTCCCGCACCGAGGGCGGCGTGACCACCTGGGTGCTCTACGACCGCGGCATGCCGCTCGCCGAATTCCGCAGCGGCGAAGCCTCCCTCAGCCGCCTCCATTTCTACGACCTCGGACAGACCGACCGCTGGTTCGCCGCCTGGGACGCCGTCGACGGCGAATCCTGGTTCCTCCAGGACCACCTCCAGAGCATCCGCGGTGCGGTCCGCAAAGACGCCACTCCCGTCACCTGGGTCGACTACGATGCTTTCGGACGCCTCGTCTCCGGTGACCCGGCCCGGCTGGGGCCGATCCGCTTCACCGGACGCCCCTGGAGCGATGCCACCGCCCTCTATGACTTCCGCGCCCGATCCTACGCGCCGGAACTCGGCCGCTTCCTCCAGCAGGACCCGTCTCTCTTCGCCTCCGGCGACCTCAACCTCTACCGCTACGCCTGGAACGACCCCCTCAATCACACCGATCCCACCGGCCTTACCGCCGCCGTCGAATACGCCGTGCTCACCTGCCAGATCTCCGTCAACGCAATCGACCGCGCCGGTGAAATCGGCGCCTGCGTCTCCCGGATGATCGGCGCCGCCGCCGCCGGGCTCTACGGCATCCAGACCGGCAACGCCTCCGCCTGCGCCATCGACTACGTCACCGCTCCCGTCACCAAAGCCCTGCCGAAAAACAACTGGCAGGCGAGGCTCACGTCATGGAAAAAGACCGCCGGTCAGCAGGCCTACAAAATCATCGCGAAAAAACTCTTCGGCCGCGACCCCGTGGCGGAACCCAGATGTGACGCGATCGCTCTCCCCTCCAGCCTGATCCGCCCAGCCAGTGCCCCTCCGCGCCCTGTTGGCGTCGCC
>JALRGF010000496.1 GCA_023253495.1 Verrucomicrobiales bacterium | reverse complement strand
CGACAGTCTGGAAGCCGAGCTGGTCGAGTTCCTGCTGCAGGCCGGTTTTGGTGAGGTAGTCGGTGACCACGCGGCTGCCCGGTCCGAGGCTGGTTTTGACGCTCGGGTTGATTTTCAGGCCGCGGGCGTTCGCTTTGCGGGCGAGCAGGCCGGCGGCGAGCATGACGCTCGGGTTGCTGGTATTGGTGCAGCTGGTGATGGCGGCGATGAGCACGCTGCCGTGGGTGATGGTGTCGGGCACGCCGCCCTTGCTGTCGACGCGCACCTCCCAGCTGGTGGGCGGCAGGTTTTCGAGGACCACGCCGGCCTGGGCGCCGAGGGCATCGACGCCCGGGGTGGCGTCCGGCTCGCTGTCGAGGGATGCCGGCGGGTGGACTTCAAAGGGGGATTTGCCGTAGCCGTCGGGCGGCGCGGCGGTGAGCAGGGAGGAGAATTTTTCCTTGAGGTCGGAAACGTTGATGCGGTCCTGCGGGCGTTTGGGACCGGCGACGCCCGGGGAGACGCTGGCGATGTCCAGTTCGACGACCTGGGAGTAGTCGATGTCGCCCGACTGCGGGATGCCCCAGAGCCCCTGGGCGCGGTAGTAGGCTTCGACCAGTTCGCAGTGGTCGGCGGGGCGGCCGGTGCCGCGCAGGTATTCGATGGTGGCTTCGTCGATGCCGAAGAAGCCCATGGTGGCGCCGTATTCGGGAGCCATATTGGCGATGGTGGCGCGGTCGGGCACGCTGAGCGCCTGGGCGCCGGGGCCGAAGAACTCGACGAATTTGCCGACCACCTTGGTTTTGCGGAGCAGTTCGGTGACGCGCAGGACGAGGTCGGTGGCGGTGACGCCCGGCTGGAGAGAGCCGGTGAGGTGGACGCCGACGACCTCCGGCACGAGGAACGTGACCGGCTGGCCGAGCATGCCGGCTTCGGCCTCGATGCCGCCCACGCCCCAGCCGACGACGCCGAGGCCGTTGATCATGGTGGTGTGGGAGTCGGTGCCGACGAGGGTGTCGGGGAAGCAGACGCCGTCTTTTTCGAGCACGCCTTTGGCGAGGTATTCCAGGTTGACCTGGTGGACGATGCCGATGCCGGGCGGCACGACCTTGAAGGTGTCGAATGCCTGTTCACCCCATTTGAGAAACTGGTAGCGTTCCCGGTTGCGGTGGAATTCGAGGTCGAGGTTGCGGTTGAGGGCGTCGGCGGTGCCGGCGAAGTCGACCTGGACCGAGTGGTCGACGACGAGGTCCACGGGCACGAGCGGCTCGATGATTTTGGGGTTTTTGCCGAGGGCGTGGACCTTGGAGCGCATGGCGGCGAGGTCGACGAGGAGCGGCACCCCGGTGAAATCCTGGAGGACGATGCGGGCGACCACGAAGGGGATTTCGTAATCACCGGGATGGGTGGCCGAGTAGGCGGCGAGGTTGCGGACGTCCTGTTCGGTGACCTTGATGCCGTCGCAATTCCGCACCAGTGATTCGAGGACGATGCGGATGCTGGTCGGCAGGCGGTCGAGATTCGGGGCCAGGCCGGCCTCCTTGAGGGCGGGGAGCGAGTGGAGCTGGCTGGTTTTGCCGGACGCGGTGGCGAAGGGACGGATGGTCGAGGTCATGGGAAACATTTCCGGGAGATGGATCCCGGCGCCGCACCCTAACGGGGGGGCGGCCGGGTGGCAAGCGCGCACCGGGCCGCCGTGGATTCATTCCCCGGCGCTCTTATCCCGGAAGGATCCGGCGTCCTGCGGAGAGCGGTGATTCCCGCCGCCGACCGAGGGCGTTCCGGGGGGTTCGCGGGAGAGACCGTGGAGAAGGTTGACTCTTCCGCCGGGAGGAAATGAGACGGGATGGTGCCGGTTATTGCGGGCTGCCCGACCCTTCGCTCCTGATCATGATGGCTCCGCCGGCGCCGCTGCTGCGTCCGTCGTTGAGGGTCATCTGGGCGTTGAGCGCTTTCTCGATGCGGGCGACCGCCTGGCTGAGGTGGCTGAAGCTGTACGGGTCGAGCGTCGGTTTGGCGGCGATGGCGGCGATTTTGTTTTTCAGGCCGGCGAGTTGGCTGCCGGCGAGGTCGGTGATCGGTTTGTAGGCCGGGGCGGAGCGGGAGAGGGTGAGGTTGGTGGCCAGGTCGATGAGGCGGTCAATGTGTTCCCGTTGCAGGTTGCGGCGGAAGCTGGAAATGAACGGCTGGCGGGCGGAGAACTGCGGGCCGTCCTGCCAGGCATCCAGCTCGGTCCAGACGGCATTGCGCACCGTGTCGAGGACTTCCGGCAGCGTGATGTAGTCCTGATCGGCGGGCACGCGCACCTCATTGTCATAAACACGGCCGAGGGTGACCGGGTTGAGCAGGCGGGTCATGACCATGGCCTGGAGGCCGAGCACGCGGTCGTGGACCGGCCAGACACCGTCGTCGCTGAAGGACGAGGCGTCACCGTCATACCATTTGTCGGTGGCGAGGTGGGCGAGCAGGGCGGGGGTGAGGCCGAAGGCGTCGTCGCGGAAGGATTGGTTGATGCAGAAGGCGAGCGCCTTGCGCTGGTCTTCGGCGGAGACCGGGGTGACCGGGGTGCGGCCGTTGGTGTCGCCTTTTTTGTCGCGGTTGAGGTGGGAGCCGCCGAGCCAGTTGGCCATCATGCCGATCGAGCGGCTCTGGACCATGAGGGTCATGAGGTAGCCGCGGCGGGCGCGGGACCACGAGTCGCCTTTATCGACGAATTTGTCGAGCAACTGAGCGCGATGTTTGCGGACCAGGGCCATCTGATTTTCGGCGTAGCTGAGCGGGTCCTTGGCGAAGTCGTAGCGGGTGGCGAGCGGATCGGCGCCGAAGGTATCTTCGTCGGTGGCGTAGACCAGTTCCGGTTCGGCGACGCGTTGGAGGATCGGGGTGAGGTCTTTTTCAAAGCTGTATCCGTATTCGATGGCCCACATGTCATACGGGCCGACGGAGATCATGCCGAAGTCTCCTTTGCGAGCGGCGTCGTCACCGGCGACGATATTGACCGGGATGTAATCCATGACGGAGCCGGAGAACGGTTTTTTGCCTTTGATTTCCGGGCTGTTGATCTGGTCGTAGGTGTAGATCGAGCTGCCTTTGAAGTTGTGGCGCAGGCCGATGGTATGGCCGGCTTCGTGGGCGACGAGGTCGATGAGGAGCGGTCCGATGAAGCTTTCGGGGATGCCGTCGAGGGTTTGTTCATTGGCGTCGATGCCCATGGCGGCGGGGCCTTCGATATCCAGGCACATTTCCATCTGGGCGAGGCCGAGGGTTTTGCAGCTGGGGGCCATGCAGAGGCCGTGGCGCTGGCGGAGGCGGCCCATGAGGCCTTCGAACTCATTGGTCTGGCCGATGAAGCCGTCGGCGAGGGAGGCGGCGTGGCCGAGGGCGTGACCGCCGAGGGGCGGGGCCGGCTGGGATTGGCGTTGGGCGATGAGTTCGGCGCGGCGTGACGGCGGGGCGAGGCGGATGCGCGGGTCCCACTGGGGATTCTGCCAGAGCCATTCGAGGGCTTCCGGGGGCAGGCCTTCCATGGCGGTTTCGGGGATGACCTCGTTGTATTCCTGCCACCAGTGGCGGATCCAGCCGTCGGTGAGGATGATATCGGCGTCGAGGATCTGTCCGGTGAGCGGGTGGACGCGGGACGGTCCGATGGCGGTGCCGATGCCGTTGCTGAGCCAGCGGACGAAGTTGTAGCGGACGTCCTCAGGATCTTTTTCCATGTGTTCGCCGGTCACGGCGTCCTGGAAACGGACCTCGATGGTGTTGATCAGGCCGACTTTTTCGAAGGCGGCGTTCCATGCCTGGAGGCCTTCCTTGACCCAGCGGCGGTAGCGGACCGGGGTGGTGTGTTCGACGTAAAAGATGATGGGAGTTTTGGGCGGGCTGAGTTTCAGCGAGGGATCGGCCTTTTCGAGGAACCAGCGGTTGATGTAGCGGGTGCGCACCTCGTCCGGCTTGAATTTGCCGAAGTCGGTGTAGCCGGTGGTGAAGTAGCCGATGCGGGTGTCGGCGACGCGCGGTTCGTAGCCGGTTTTGTCCGGAATCAGACTGATCGAATAATGGAGGGTGCGCAGCTGGCCGTCGCCGACCGGGGCTTCCACGCTGAGTTCGATATTTTGCGGGAAGGTTTTGACGGTCTTGAGCTGGTAGAGGGATTTGTTCATGCCGGCGACGCGGGCGCCGAAGAATTTTTCCGCCTGCCCGACGATGAGGGCATCCATGTCGATGACCGGGCCGCCGTCCGGCTTCATGAACGTGACGATGGGGACTTCAAAGAGCACGCGGTCCGTGAAGAGCCGTTTGATGGAATTTTTGGACGGGTCGTCGCCGGTGGAGCGGATATCGAGGTTCGGCTCGATGAAGGCGAGTTTTTTGTCGTAGCGGCGCCAGTAGCCGTAGATCTCCCCGGACTGCAGACCGGCGTAGCTTTCGCCGCTGGCCACGGTGAGGGCGATGAAGTGGCGTTGGTTGGCGAAGTCCTTGGGCAGTTCGGCGAGCAGCTGCTGGTCTTTTTCGCGGCGCCAGAGGCGGTAGAAGCCGCGGGCTCCGTCATTGGTGGAAATGACCGGGGCGTAGTCCTTGATGACGTCTTCGACCCTGGGAAAGTCCTCCGGGTTCGGAGGCGGGGCGGGTGCCGGGGCTCCGGCTGGCGGCGCTCCGGGCGGGGGTTGCGCGGCGAGGGGGAGCGTCTCCGCGGAGGCGAGGCTCATCCAGGCAGCGAGGGTGGTGGCGGTGCCGGCCAGAAGGGGGAACAAGGGTGACGGGTGCATGATTTCGGGAAATGGATCGTTGAGAGGTTGTAATTATAATGAATTTTTATATTTAATGTAAAATGAGCCGCCCTGCAAGCGGGTTTTTTGAAGTACGCGGGGCGGGTGTTTTCGGTTGAGGCGGGATGGTTGGGGCGGGATGGTTGGGGCGGGTGGTGGGTGGCGGGTGCGGGGGGTGGGTAACGAGTGATTTTCCGTGGAAAAGCGATGCTGGCGCGAAGAATTGTTGTTTCTTTGGGGATGCGGATCCTGGGCATTGATCACGGCACGGTGCGGGTGGGGCTGGCGCTGAGTGACCCCTTGGGGGTGTTGGCGCATCCGTTGGAGACGGTACCGGAGCCGCAGGCGGTGCGGCGGATTGCCGAGGTGGTGCGGGAGCGTGGGGTGACGGCGGTGGTATTGGGCTTGCCGGTGCGGCTTGATGGGACGGAAGGCTCGGCGGCGGAACGGGTGCGGGGATTTCTGGCGAAGCTGCGGCCGCGGGTGCCGGAGTCAGTGCCGATTTATTTGCGGGATGAGAGCCTGACGACGGTGGCGGCGTCGGAGCGGTTGCGGGCGGCCGGGCGGAAGGCGAAGGACCAGCGACCGGTGATTGACCAGGCGGCGGCGGCGGTGTTGTTGCAGGAATATCTGGATGAACTGGCGGGGCCTTCGGTCTGGCTGGCCGAGGGCGAGGAACCGGAGGACGGGGAGGGCCGGAGCGGTGCACACCATGGCGGATGAAGTCATGGCGGGGTGGCGATGGAGCGGGTGCGGGGTGTGGCGGGCGGCGGCGGCTCTGTGGCTGGCGGGGTCGGGGGTGGTGGCGGCCGGCTGGCAGGATGAGATCGGGTATACGCGATTGGCGGGGGAGCTGGGGGCCGGGGTGCCGCGAGGGGCGGGGGTGTCGGTGAGCCTGGTGGAGGCCACGCTGAGTGCGTCGGGTGGCGAGTATCTTCCGAGTGCGGAGACGGCGCCGGCGGCGGGAAATTTTGCCGGCAAGGTGTTTGAGTTCCGTTCGGGGATCAGCCCGGTGTCGTTTCATGCCGAGCGGGCGGGTTCCTTTTTTTTTGGGAACAATACAGATCCGCGGGCGGGTGATGCTTCGGTGGCGCCGTGGGCCGGGAGCGGTCCGGCGGCGCGGGTCGAGTGTTATGAATCCGACGGGTGGATGGGGGCTGATGGCCTGCGGCGGGGCGGTGCGGAGTTGCCGGGGGTGGGGACGACGCGGGTCGGGAACCATTCGTGGATCGGGCGGATCGGGGATGACCTTTCGGCGGACGAGGCGAACGAAGTATTGCAGCGGCTCGACTGGATGGTGGCGGCGTCCGACCAGGTGGCAGTGGTCGGTCTGAACAACGGGGCGGCGAGTGTGGTGCCGCCGTTGCTGGGGTCAGGGTACAACGTGATTTCGGTCGGGCGGACCGACGGCTGGCACAGCACGGGGACGAGTGCGGCGGAGGTGGACGGGCCGGGGCGGGTGAAGCCGGAGCTGGTGGCGCCGATGACGACGACGAGTTGGGCGACGGCGGTGGTGAGTTCGTGTGCGGCGCTGCTGGCGGAGGCGGGCGAGGCGGTGGTGGTGCCGGGGCGGCGGTCCGAGGTCTTGCGTGCGGTCTTGCTGGCGGGGGCGCGCAAAGACCCGTTTCCCGGGTGGAGCCGGACCCGGACGCGCCCGCTTGATGGGCATTTCGGGGCCGGCGAGGTCAACGTCTGGCGGAGCCACCGGATAGTGACGGCAGGGGAGGTGGTTGATGGGCGGCCGGATCCGGTCAGCCGCAGCGGGTGGCATGGAGCCGCGGCTCTGGCGGCCGGGCAGGAGAGGGAGTATGCGCTGCGGGTGCCCGACGGCTGTGTGGCGCGGGAGGTGTCGGCGGTGCTCGTCTGGAACCGGATGCTTGGGACGACCGGCGACGACCGGTGGAGCGGGGTCACGCCGGAGCTGGCGAACCTCGATCTGGTGCTGGACGGTGGAATGGACGGGGAGCCGGCGGAGCCTTTGGATCGCAGCCAAAGTGGTGCCGACGACAGCGTGTCCCACCCGCTTGAGCACGTGTATCAGCGGGATCTGCCGGCGGGCGGGTACCGTCTGCGGGTCGTCAATGCAGGCTCAGGTCCGGCCGCCCCGTATGCGCTGGCGTGGTGGCTGTCGCTGGCCCCGGCGGCCGAGCCGGAAGCTGCTGTCCAATGGGAGATCGGTTCCGGACTCCTGACCCTGAGTTTTTCCCGCCTCGGCAACGGTTTGGCCTACGCGTTGCAGGCCTCGGACGACCTGATGACGTGGCGGAGGCGGGAGGTGGTGGTGGCGGCGGGGACGACCGCCGTGGTGACGATGGTCGCTCCGCCGGCACCGGTCTTTTACCGTTTGGTCTGGATACCCTGAGGCGCGGGGCGTGGATGGGGCGTGCTTTCAGACCTTGTGGCCGGAGGCACTCGGGTCCCGGCGCGTGGCCCGACGCGGGCGCGTTTCTGCCGGGGGATTCGCAGTTGCGGGCGGGGCACTCGAACAGTAAGTTACAGAATTTACTACCGCCATGAAATCCACCACGCGTCGCTCCTTCCTTTCCGGTCTGGCCGCCCTCAGCCTGCCTCCTCTGTTCGGGGAGGAGGCGCGCCGGCCGCGATCTGCGGTGATTGTCGTCGATATCCAGGGGGATTTCACGGAGGCCCGCAAGGGGTCGCTGGCCGTGGCCGGGACCGATGAGGCGTACTTGCGGAGCGTGGCCGAGGCTACGGCGAAGTTCAAGGCGGCGGGCCACCTCATTTTTGCCACCCAGGATTGGCACCCCGCCGATCATGTGTCCTTCGTCACCAATCACAAGGGCCGCAAACCGTTCGAGGTCATCAAAATCAACGGCCGCGATCAGGTCCTCTGGCCGGCGCATTGCATCCAGAACACCAAGGGTGCGGAAATCCTGCTCGACGCCGGTCTTTTCACAAAGGTGGTGCAGAAGGGCAAGGACCGCCGTTTCGACAGCTACTCCGGTTTCAAGGACGATGGCGGGGCCCGCACGGAAAAGGAATCGCTGCTGCGCGAGGCGGATGTCCGCGAGGTGATCGTCTACGGCGTGGCCACTGACTTCTGCGTGCGCGCCACCGCGCTGGATGCCGCCACCGCCGGCTTCAAAGTGACCATGGTGCGTGAGCTGTCGCGGGGGGTGGCACCCGACTCCGTTGAGAAAGCGCTGGCCGACCTGCGCACGGCCGGGGTCAGCGTGGTCGACTCGCTGCCATTGCTGGCGTAAGTCCGCGGGGCACTCCTGACGCATCGATTGTCATCAGCACCGAGCGCGGGTGGCGCGCCGCGGGGCGCGTCTCCGGCACCGGCGGCGATTGCCGTGGCGGCAGACATCGGCAGCGCGCCACAGGCCCAGAGATCCGCGCCCTGTTCCGTCGGCATCAGGGGGATGCCGCAGCGAGGGGACAGGACTGTGGCTGGCGGCGCCGCCTTGGGAAATCCGGCGATGCAGCGTTGGCCGCGCAGTGGATCACTGGCCGGCCGGCGCCGGCGGGGCGGGTGCCGCCGCGGTCTTGCCCGGTTTCATCAGGGCGTCGTAGATCACCTTGATCCGGTCCGGTCCGATGCTCACTTCGCCGCGGAAGGGGTAATCAAGCACGGCCACGACAAAAATGAGCGACCCCACGACGAGGGCGAGCAGGCCGCCGATGAGGAGATGGACGTCGAAGCGGACTTTGAAAAACGTGATGATCAGGGTGTTGACGACGGCACCGATCATGACCACCCACCACATGACTGCGGGGATGCCGTTGTTGGTGTTCTGGATCCGTTTGCTGCGGAATTCCACCATGTGGTTGAAGGCCCGCATGGTCTCGGCGTGCAGGATCTCCTGGCTGACATTTTCCGGGCTGAACCGGCACAGGTCTTTCTGAAAAATCGTGGCGAGCCTGACCCCTTCGCGGTCCATGAGGCCCCGTCGCTGAGCAGGCCACTCGCCATCAATCAGATTCGCCGTGTAAATCCGCAGCTTGTCCTGAAGGTTGGTGCGTGCCGGCTCCGGGTAGTTGTCGACGTCGCGCCACAGGCCGGCCAGCGCCGCCGCCTCGCTGGCCACGATGCCTTCGAGTTCCGAGGTGTTTTCATAACTGGACACCGCCAGCAGTCCGAGCAGCAGACCGTAAAAGACCCCGAAAGCGCCGAGTGCATAACCGACGAAGTCGTTGATCCCGTCCTGGCTCCTGATCAGGAAACGGAAGATCGGGCTGATCAGAAAAATGGCCGCCCACGTGCCGCCCACAAAAGCCACCGCGAAATAAAGGGCGAGGGTGGCGGTCGGGATATCGTAGATCCAGAAGAACATGAGAAATCGGTCCGATGCGGGACCGGCGCGGCAGCGTGAGTCAGCCGGCGCTGTCCCGCAAGTGCGCTTTTCAGCGCCGGACCCGGGTCTCCGGACGCCCGCTCCCGGCGCGAATGGGAGCCGGCGGGCCGTCTATTCCACGAGATCGTCCTCGTCACACTGGCCGATGGCCGCAGGTACAATCCGGGAAAAGAGCCGCAGCGTATGGATCACCTGGTGCGCGGGAATTCCCTGGTGGTAGGGCAGGTGGCAATCAGCGACCACCACTTCCGGCGCCTCCTCGGGCACAACAAACCGTACGAGAATGACGTTGTTGGCGCGGTTCACGAAGGGAAGTTTCCGATCTTCCGGCGCCTCCGGTCGGAACCTGTACACCGCCAGAAATTTCAGCAGGTGATGCTCCTCGTTCAGGCTGATTTGCACGGTCGGACCGTCGGTCTCCACGGCCAGTCGTTCTTCCTCGAGCCTCTC
>JALRGF010000466.1 GCA_023253495.1 Verrucomicrobiales bacterium | reverse complement strand
CCGCAGCTCCTCCTCCGCGCTGCTGTCCTCCCCGTCGCCCGGCTCCGCCGCCCCGTACGCCTCCTCCAGCCGCGCCAGCCCGCTAACTGAGGTCTTGGGCCCCAGCAGCTCGAGCATCGCCTTGATGGCCGCCAGCGCCGCACCTGGTTTTCCGCCAAACGCCAGGATGGCGCCCGCCGCCTGCACGGCCTGGCCCGCGACTGCCCGCTGCGCTGCGCCCGCGCCCTGCGCGTCCGCCCCACCGGCTGAAGAGCCTGGTTGTGGCTCGGGCCCCCGCCTGCTGCCTGCCGACCCGGCCGCGGCCATCAACTCAAAGCCCCCCGCCGGATGCGGCGGCAGGAAGGGCCGTGCCAAAGAGCACCCTCACGCCCTCGGGCAGGCCTGCTTTTGTGGCTTGGGCACCCCAGAATTCAGAATCACAGGAAGGGTGCCATCAGCGCGGTAAAAGTGGTCTGCGCTGCCCCCGCCGGGCCGGAAAAAGGCCTCTGGAGCTCTCTTCACTGGATCCGGTTTTCCCACAGCCAGACAAGTAAACTGCCTCGGCCACCCCGATCTACAACTGGACAGGTTAATAATCCGCTATGAGGTGCGCCGTCGGGGTGGACGTCTGAGGCCGGAAAGTCCGGCGCCTGCTCATGGGGCGTACCTGACGGCTCTGCCGGTGCGGTGCCGGGCCGGGCTTGGGATGCACACCTCCCGGGTGTGTGGACGGGCAACCTGTGTTCTGCCAAGCTGGACAGGTAATCACTGTTTCATGGGTAAGGGCGTCGTATTGGGACAGGTACAGTGAGCTCCACTCGTGGCGACAGAGTGAAGCGGTATCAGGATGACGAGGCGCTGAGCGGACCGGGGGCTGAATGGTCCTTTGGGCGCGCCGCACTATTGGATGCGGACGCGGCCGAATCCGTTCGGGTGAGTGGCGAGCGGTTCCGGGGCGCGCCAGGTGTCGCGGGTGACGCCTGGGCGGACGGGGGTGGAGCGGATGAAGGTGCCGTTGGGGGTCCAGGAGGTGAGGGAGGAGGAGAATTCGACGGAGTAGGTCAGGCTGGTGGTGTCGGTGCGGCGGAAGAAGCTGAGGGTGGGGTAGACGGCGGTGGTGCCGTTGATTTCCAGGGATTCGGTGGCGGTGGTGGTGGTGGGTGAGGATTGGCTGCTGCGGGGGTCGGTGAGCAGGGCGTATTCGAGTTGGTTGGGGGCGCCATCGCTATCGGTATCGGCGGTGGGGTCGGCAGGCAGGCCGAGGGAAGCGGCCCAGGCGGCGAACGATGAGCCGTCGGCGTCGGCGGAGCCGGGGGAGCCGGCGGGTGACTGGCTGGCGCGCCAGTTTTCCGGGCGCGAGTGGTCTGGCAGGGATTGCGGGGAGATGAGTTGCAGGCTGGGGCCCTGTCCGTCGGCGGCGGTGGGCCAGGGGGTGGTGTCGAGGTAGATGAGCGAGCGGATTTCGATGCCGGCGCCGTAGGACAATTTGATTTCCTCGCCGGAGTTGCGCAGCTGGTCGTTCGGGAAGCTGCCGGCAACGGGTTTTCCCGGGCCGTAGCGGGAATCAAAGGCGAGCGGGTTGCGGACGACGAGCAGGAAGGCGCCGGGGGCGAGGCGGGTGGCTGGGGGGAAATCGAAGTCGATGCCTTTGGTGAACCGGATGTCGGTGAGGTCGATGGTGGTGGCTCCGGTGTTCATGAGTTCGATGAATTCGAAGTCGTCCTCGGTGAAGCCGGCGGCGGTTTCCGCGGGGGTGGGCGGGGCCGGGTGGTACATGATTTCCGAGAGGACGAGGCTGGAGGTGTAGATCGAGATGTCCGGGGTGCTGGCGACGAACTGGACGGGATCGGACCATCGGCTCCAGCGGCCGGTGGTGTCCTTGTGGCGGACGCGGGCGCGGTAGGTGTGACCGGGGCGGGCGGCGGAGACGGGCAGGGTGAATGACTCGGAGAAGGTGGTGATTTCCGGCGAAGTCCAGGCCTCTTCGACCTCGTAGGTGCGCGGGGTGCCGGGGGTGTAACCGGCGAGGCCGGGGGCGGCGAGGGCGCCGAGCCGCCACTGGATGGCGGCGAACGAGTTGACGCCCTGGGGGTCGGAGAACCGGCTCGACTGGAAGCGGAGACCGTTGACGGGGAAGGCGGGGTCGCCGGCGTAGGTGAGGGTGGGGCGGTCGGGGACGGCGGTGTCGCGGGCTTCCAATTTGAGGTATTCGTAGCCGTAGCCGAGCTGGTTGCCGTTGCTGACGGTCCAGGCGGTGGGGCCGGGGTAGGTATCGGTCATGTAGTCGATGAGGTATTTCATCATGTCCTCGTGTTCGGCGGTGCCGCGGAAATCGGGGTTCCGGAGCCAGCGGGTGTAGGCGCCGCCGGCGGCATTGAACGTGAAGCGGCTGTAGAAGAAATTCCCCTTGTGGTTGCTGTCGGTGGCGGTGGCGGGCGGGGTGGACGGGCTGCCGGCGGTGCGCGGGTGGAAATTCCAGACGGCGGCGTCGAGGTCGGCCCAGGTCAGCGGCTGGCCGGGTGGATTGACGATCTGGACGAATTCATCGATGAGCTGGCCGATCTGACCACCGTTGGGGGTGGTGTCGGCGGCGAGCAGGTCGAGCAATTCGCGGCAGCGGTTGTCTTTTTCGATGTCGAGGGCGGGCAGGGTGACGCAGCGGTCCTGGGTGATGGCGCCGCTGGCGCTCTGGTGGCGCCGACCGACGAACATCATGTCGAGGTCCCAGGGGATCGGTTTCCAGCCGCCGGCGGGGGCGTGGTAGAAAAAGTGGTTCCATCCGTCGCGCATGTCCACGTTGCCGACGAGGCGGCTGATGGCGCGGAAGTTGTAGTAGGCGGGCAGGTCGAGGTTTTCGCGCCACCATGATTCCGGCATGGTGCGGGACGATTTGGTGGAGAAGTCGATCCAGTCGGCGGTGGTCGTCGGCTGGCCGAGAGCCTGGTGTTTTTTGTCGCCGGTGCCGGTGCCGCCGCCCTCGATTTTGTAGACATTGCCGTCGGGCAGGCCGCGTTCGTCGAGGAACGAGCCGTCGGGGCTTTCGATGGCGGTGTACTGGCCCCAGAAGTCGCCGGAGTACTGCCCGTAGTAGTTGCGGCTGGAGCCGAGGGACGGGTCGGTGTGGGTATTGGTGGTTGGGTCGGCGGCTTCGACGGCATTGTCGATGACACGCAGGCTGACGTAGTGGGTTCTGGGTGACGGCACGCCGGCGAGTTCGTAGAGGCGGAACGAGAGACGTTCCTCGACGCCGGCCATGCCGCGGTTGGCGGCGATCCACGGGGCGGAACCGCCGTTGAGGTTGAGGTCGCCCCAGCGTTCGCGGTACGGTTGGCCGTAATCATTTTTCGGGAGGAGTTTGCGGGTGCGGTTGAAGTGGAAGCGCCACTTGTTTTTGCCGGAGACGTAGGTCGAGAATTCGCCGCGGTTATGGAACGTGATGTGGTCGAGCACCTGGTCTTCGAAGATGAAGGTCCCCTGCATGCGGGTGGTGTCCTGGCCGTTGGTGTATTGGCTGTTGGTGACGTCGGTCTGGTTGGCGAGCAGGTGGTAGGCCGGGCGTTCGCGGACGAGGGATTCGGGAAAGGTGGCGAGGGTGCCGGGCGCGCCGGCGGCGCCGGGACGGAAGGCGCCGGTCCAGGAAGGCACGCCGTTGTAGCAGAAGTAGGCGAAATTCGGGCTGCCGTCGTCGGCGTACGGGGTGGTGACCGACTGGCCGCGGGAGTCGGTGGCGGCGATGCGATAGCGGACGAGGCGCCGGTGTACCTGGAGTTCGGCCGGCAGGGTGACGGAGAACGTGCTGTCGCCGGCGGTGGTATCGCCGCCGGTGCCGGTGTCGAGCATGGCGAGCGCTGTCCACTGGGTGGTGTAGGCGGCGTCCTTGCGGCGGATGTAGGCACCGGGGTCGACCGTCTGGTAGGACAGGGTGACGGCGGCCACGCCTTCGGGGTCGGTGACGCGGGCTGCGATGATGACGGGTTCACCGGCTTTCGGGCGTTCCGGCGAGTGGGTGACCTGGCGGACCTGGGGTGGAGCGTTTTCGGCGAAGGCGATGTTCGGGGTGCCGGGGGTCGGCAGCGGGGTGAATTCGGCGATGAGCTGGGCGTCGATGGAGAAGTCGCTGCTGCCGAGAGATTCGTTGAAGGCGTGGATGGCGATGGTGTTGAGGCCGGGGCGGAGGTTGACGGAGGCGGGGGAGACGAGGATTTCCTGCCAGACCGGGACGCCGGCGCCGGTGACGGCCTCGTGGCTGGTGGCGCCCGGAGTGATGCCCTGGGGTTCGGTGACGCCGGCGTTGTGGGGTTTCTCGTCGGTGCCGGCGATATTGAAGCGGCCGGCGGGGGTGCCGTTGATCCAGACGAGGCAGCCGTCGTCCACGCTGACGCGGAGCCGGAGCTGGGTGGGCAGGGTGGCGGCGCTCAGGGTGAATTCTTTCCGCAGGTAGGCGGAGATGTAGTTCGACTGCATGGGTGGTTCATTCCATGGCGGTGTGGCGATGTCGGTTTGCAGGTTGGGGTCGTTGTATCCGAGCGGGGTTCGGACGGACCACCAGGAGCGGTCCTCGACAAAGCCGGGCTGGCGCCAGGCGTCCATGGGGTCGGACGCCTCGCTGGTACCGGGGCGGAATTTCCAGCCGGTTTCGCCCGGGGCGATGAGGGGGCGGGTATTGGCGGGGGAGCCGGGTCCGGGCGAGCTGCGCCACGAGCCGCCGAGGGAGTTGTCGAGCGACGGGTGGATCAGCTCCATGGACGACCCGCCGCCGGCGGCGTGGGTCGGCCAGGGAAAGCCGGGGCGGTATTCGACCTCGTCGACCACGGCACCGTCGGGTTGGCGGAGGTGGACCCGTTCGCCGCTGTTGCTGAGGGTGCCGGTCCATGGGCCGAGAGCCGAAGATTTGAACTCGGCCTGGAAAGCCGCCGGGTCGCGGCTGACCACGGAGAACCCGCCGGGGGCCAGCACGGTGCCCGGGGGGAAGAGAAATTCGACCGCATCGGTGAAGCGCCAGCCGCTGAGGTCGACCGCCTGGGGGCCGGGATTGAGGAGTTCGATGAATTCGGAAGGCCGGGCGTTATTGACCGGATCGTAGTGGATCTCATTGATGACGACCGATTGGGCGGCGAGCGGGCCGGTGGAGGCGAGCAGGAGTCCGAGGAGGGCGGCGGCCGGAAAAACGAAGAAGCGGGACGAAGGCATGGGGGCGGAGCGGGCGCGCTAGGGTTTCGGGTGGAGCGAGCGGACGCTGGTGTTCAGGGAGTGGAGGCGGGCGACTTCCGCGGGGGTGAGGGCGCGGTTGAAGAGAGCGAGGTCGTCGAGCAGGCCGGCGTAGCTGACGCCGAGCA
This sequence comes from Verrucomicrobiales bacterium, assembly GCA_023253495.1. GTDB lineage: Bacteria > Verrucomicrobiota > Verrucomicrobiia > Verrucomicrobiales > V1-33 > CAJBME01. Next base: position 2,324 of record JALRGF010000466.1, on the reverse strand, counting down.
TGATGATGGCGCGTTCCGGGTCCCAGGTGAACAACTGGTTGCGCGGGCTGATGTCGCCGGCGGGTTGACCGTTGAGGAAGAGGCGCGCGTGGCCGTCGGGCTGGCCGGTGTTGAAGGCGTCGATGGTGACCGCGACGTGCGTCCATGAGTCGCGGCTAAATGGCGGGTTGGTGACGGTGACGAGCGGTTTTTCGGCCTGGGGGATGTCCTCCCATTTGCGTCCCTGGGGGTTCCAGACCGGGGTGTCGGCGTAGACGCCGAGGCGGAACGGGATGCCGGTGGCGCGTTTCTCGAACTCGACAAAGATGGCGGCGTCGTCCCATTTTTTCGAGGTGATCTGGATCGGGTCGCAGAAGCCGTCGTCGAGGTCGGCGGCCGGGTCGAGGCAGAGCCAGAGCGACAGGGTGCCGGACCATCCGGGGGCGGGCCGGGGGAAATTCCGGTCGGCCTTGAAGAGCATGAGGGGGGCCTTGGTTTTTTTGAAGAGCAGGGCGCGGCCCGGGCGGCCGGGGGATTCGGCAAGTGCGACTTCGCCGGTTTCGGGCAGACCGGCGGTGGTGGTGTGGCGCTGGTCGAGGGACGGGGCGTGGTAGAGCGTGCGGTCGCCGGCGGCGTGGTCGGCGGTGGTTCCGGAGTCGAAGGAGGCGTGGAACGTGAGGGCTTGGGCAAGGGCGGCATCGGCGGCCCCGGCGGCCCCGGCGGGTTCGGCGGGTTCGGCGGGTTCGGCGGCGGGCAACCTGCGGGCACCGGTGGCCAGGGTGAGGGTGAGGGCCACGGTGGTCGCGGTGATGGCGAGTCGGGTGGCGGGCGAGGCAGAGGATGTGAGCATGGTGGCAGACTAGCATCCCGGTGGCGGGGCGTGGCAAGGGCGGAGTCAGGGATGTGCGGGGCGGGGCTGAAAGCGGTTGGGGCGGGAGGAGGGGTTGGGGTGGATGCCCTGGGTGTGGGTGTGGGTGCGGGTGAAGGAGAGTGAATTTCCGCCTTGCCAGAGGGGTGGGAGAGGGCTTTGATCGCGATTGTGAGCGAAGAAACTATTCAATCGACGATGCCGGTCTTCGGAAAGAAGAAGGCGGTGAAGAAGACTGGCGGCGGCCTGCTGTGGCTTGGCTTTGCGGCCATTGCCGCGTGCGTGCTGGCGGCGGCCATGGTGATGTCGGGCATGTCCTGAACCCGGTCTTCGGACATCGATTTCCTCCGCATGCCGTCCGGTGGTCGGACGGCAGTTTTTCTTTTATCTGGAGATACCAGCATGCCCAATGTTGTGATTGTGGGCGCCCAGTGGGGCGACGAAGGCAAGGGAAAGATCATTGATTTCCTGACCGAGAGCGCGGACGTCGTGGTGCGCGCGCAGGGTGGAAACAACGCCGGACACACGGTGATCGTGGACGGCGAAAAGCACGTGCTGCACCTGATTCCGAGCGGCATCCTGTGGCCGGACAAGATGTGCGTGATCGGTAATGGTGTGGTCATGGATCCGGTCTCGCTGCTCGGGGAAATCGACGGGTTGCGGGCCCGCGGCCGGACGATCGCGCCGGAAAACCTGTTGTTGAGCAACCGGGCGCACCTTGCGCTGCCGACGCACCGGGCGCTCGACCGGTTTCGTGAGGCGCGGCTGGGGGCGGGCCGGATCGGGACGACCGGGCGCGGCATCGGGCCGGCGTATGCGGACAAGGCGCATCGCGGCGGGTTGCGGCTGGCGGACCTGATGGTGCCGAAGGATTTTGCGGCGAAGCTGGAGCCGAAGGTGGCGGAGACCAACGAGCTGCTGGCCACGGTGGGCCTGGAGCGCCTGAACTTCACCGAAGTGCGCGACTCCCTGCTGGCGGCGGGCGAGCGTCTGGCGCCGCATGTGACCGACACCGCGGTTTTTATCCATCGCCAGCTCAAGGCCGGCCGTCGATTGCTTTTTGAGGGGGCACAGGGGAGCCATCTGGATGTGGATTTCGGCACCTATCCGTTTGTGACGAGCAGCAGCACGATTGCCGGCGGCGCCTGCACCGGGGCCGGGGTCGGGCCGCACGCCATCGACCAGGTGATCGGCGTCTGCAAGGCGTACACGACGCGGGTCGGCAGCGGGCCGTTTCCGACCGAGAACGAGGCGTTTTCGGACAAGCTGCATGCGCTCGGGCGCGAGTTCGGGGCGACTACCGGGCGTCCGCGCGGCTGCGGCTGGCTGGATCTGGTGTTGCTGCGGTATTCGGCGATTGTGTCCGGCCTCGACGAGCTGGCGGTGACCAACCTCGATGGACTGGACGACTTTGCCACGATCCCTGTGTGTGTGGCCTACGAACTCGACGGCCAGCGCCTGGAAACTCCGCCGGTGC
>JALRGF010000433.1 GCA_023253495.1 Verrucomicrobiales bacterium | reverse complement strand
TGTTTTTAAGTATTACTAATGGTAAATTGGTTCGCCAGTTTTCTACTCCAACAGAGAAGGCTGCTCAATAGCAATCGGGTTGATCAGTTCCACGGTCATCTTGATCCGGTCACCGGGCATAACCATCTCCACATTTTCACCACTATCCGCAGTGTAGGCGGCGATCGTACCCGTTACATCCGTAGTCCGCACATAAAATTGAGGCTTATAGCCGGCGAAGAAAGGCGTGTGACGACCACCCTCCTCTTTCTTCAGCACATACACCTCAGATTCAAACTTGATGTGGGGCTTAATAGAACCGGGTTTAGCCATCACCATACCCCGTTCAATATCGGCCTTCTGAATACCCCGCAGGAGCAGACCCACGTTATCGCCAGCCATCCCCTCTTCCAGGGTTTTCTGGAACATTTCCACACCGGTCACAGTGGTGCTACGGGTATCTCTAATGCCCACAAGCTCCACCGTTTCACCCACTTTCACCTTACCCCGTTCAATCCGACCCGTGGCCACAGTACCCCGACCCGTAATGGAGAACACATCCTCCACCGCCATCAGGAAGGGTTTATCCACTTCCCGCTCAGGGGTATCAATATAATCATCCACAGCCTGCATCAGGGCCAGAATTTGTTTCTTATATTCAGCATCCCCTTCCACAGCCTTGAGGGCAGAACCAGCAATGATGGGAATATCATCACCAGGGAAATCATAATCGCTGAGCAGCTCACGAACTTCCAATTCCACCAGTTCTAGCAACTCTTCGTCATCCACCATGTCTTTTTTGTTCAAAAAGACCACCAGCTTGGGCACACCCACCTGCTTAGCCAGCAGAATATGCTCACGGGTTTGGGGCATAGGACCATCCGCCGCAGATACCACCAGAATCGCCCCATCCATTTGGGCTGCCCCAGTGATCATGTTTTTCACATAGTCAGCGTGTCCTGGGCAATCGACGTGCGCGTAGTGGCGGTTGTCGGTTTCGTATTCGACGTGGGCTGTATTGATGGTGATACCGCGAGCCTTTTCTTCCGGGGCGGCGTCGATCTCATCATATTTTTTCGCTTGGGCGAAGCCTTTCTCAGCGAGGGTGTTGGTGATGGCCGCGGTGAGCGTAGTTTTGCCGTGATCGACGTGACCGATGGTCCCGACGTTCACGTGCGGCTTGTTCCGGGCGAAGTTTTCTTTAGCCATGTTGTGTGGATGGGGTGGTAAGCCAGTGAGTTGAGTTGGGTTGCTTCGATCGGGAAAGCGGAGCCTCCTCCGATTTGGGGGAACCGTGGAGGTCGTGACCGGGCTTGAACCGGTGACCTCGTCCTTACCAAGGACGTGCTCTACCAACTGAGCTACACGACCACGGTCCGCTTTCTTGTGTCGTCCGGTGATCCTTCTCTCACTGGTGAAAGAATTCTCTCCGAGCCACGCTCCACTATAAGACACGAAAGCCACCCATCGGACCTCCTGATTGCAGGCAAAAAGGAACGGTCAGCTGGGTGACTCGACGGAGTCTGCCGTAAAGCGTTCGCAAAATTAGAGGCGGCCCCCTGCTTGTCAAAGGAAATTATGCGGCCTCACCGCAATTCCCGCGGCCTGCCTTTACGGAACGATCATCGTCTGGTTCCGGCCGGACGTTTTCATGCGACCATCGGTGAAGAGCGACATCTCGGTGGTCGCGGCGGAGGCCACGTGTGCCTTGTTGCCCATCCGCAGCTGCGGCCACCCGCGCAGGACGATTTCTCCGGTGTCGGGGTGGAACACGGCGGTTTTGGAAAGGCCTGAGGATCCGGTTTCTCTTCCGTTTTCGACCATGCGGACGACCACGTTGCCCTGGGCTTCGGCAAATTTGAGGCCGGCCTGATCTTCTTTCATGTAGGCGATGAGGGTGTCGGCGGTCAGGTAGAAGCGCTCGTTCTTCATGATCACATTTCCGGAAAAAACCACCCGCCGCTTTTCCATTTCAAAGTCAGTCTGGGAATTGGCCGCAATCAGGAGGTCGCCCGCCGCCGCCGGTACATCAAAGGCGGAACCGGACCGGTCGGCGCGTTGCGGCGCCAGTTCGTCGGGCGCCGCCGGCACCGGCAGGCGCGCCGGAGCGGAAACATCCGGAGGACGGCGCTCGTCGACGTCCGCGGCCGCCGGCTCCGCCGCCACGACCATGGTCGGCGCCTCATCATCCCGCCCGGCCACAGCCCCCTCCGCCGTCCCGTCCGACCGTTTTTGACCGCCTTCCTCCCCCTTCCGGGAACGCTTGGCGCTTCCGTCCGCCGAGTCGGGCAGCGCCCGCAGCAGCGAGGTGGCGATCACGCGGGCATCGCCTCCGGAAACCACCGGTCGCGCCGCCTCGGCGACCGCCTTGACGGTGGCCCGGGCCCGATCAGCCGGCTCCTCGTTCCATGAGCTCACCGCCGCCACCACCGCCTCCCGCACCTCCGGCTTCGGCAAGGCCGGCAGCGACTGCGCCAACGCGGCCAGATCTGACAGATCCGCGGGAACCGCGCGGTCCGCCGCCGCCGCCGCCATTGAGGGCACCGTCGGTGTCTCGGTCGGTGTTGCCGGCGTGACGGTCGGGGCTGCCGGGGGCGCAGTCGGGGCTTGCGTGACCGCCGCCATCGGCTTCGCGGGAGCGGAATCAGCCATGGAAACGCCCTCCGGAGGAACCGTTTCCGCCGGCGCGGGAACCGGTGGTTCCGGCAGCTCAGGCTCGGCGACAGGTGGGGTTGTCGCCATCGCACCCCCCTCCTTCACCGGCTCGCCGGAGGCCGGATCGGGTGCTGCTGCTTCCGAAGCCGGGGGCGGCAACTGCGGTGGCGGCTCCGGCACCGGCAGTGCGCGAGGCGGCGGCACCTCGGTTGACGACGTCGTTGTCGGTACCGGTTCCGCGGCCGGCGTCAGCGGCGGCCCTGCCGCACCGGCCGGCGCTTCGGGCACCGCCGCATGCCACGCCGCCGCCCCGGCCCCCCCGCCCATCCCGAAAACCAGAACCATCGGAGTTTCCGCCCCGGACACCAACGCTGCCCCCTCTCCCCCAAGCCCCCCCGCCAGCTCGGCATCTCCGGCATCTCCGACCGCCGCCCAGCCCGCCTCTTCTGCGCTGCCCGATCCGCGTTCGTCGTCGTCCGGACCAAACGGCGGACGCGTCGCTTCCCGCTTCACCGAAGCCTCGACTTGCACTCCGCCCGGCCTCGCCCGGAGGGAATTGACGGTGGAAGGCGCCTTCGCCGAGGAACGTCTTCCCGCATCCGCATCCGCCACCTGCTTCGCTTTGACAGTAGCCGAAGGCGCGGGCGTGCGCTTCCCATCCGCCTTCCCATCGCGCCGCCCCGGAACCGCGGACTCTCTCGCCGCAACCTCCCGCTCGACCCGCCCCCGCCGATCTTCAGCCTGGCGCGCCACCGGGGCTTTTTCCGAAACGCGGGCGCCCGCCTGAGCACGGGTCGCCGACTTCTCCCGGCCACCCGCCACCCGCGCCTTCCCTTCCTCACGCCCGGAACCCTTGACCGCCGGCATCCCCGGCGTCCGGGGTTTCGCCTTCCCCTCCTC
>JALRGF010000246.1 GCA_023253495.1 Verrucomicrobiales bacterium | reverse complement strand
CCATGATGGCGCCGGGGGAAATGCCGCGGACGAGGGCATGGCCGTGTTCGCGGTAGGTCGAGACCACGGCTTCGTCGGGGGCCAGCCGGCCGAGCGCGCCCACGGCCACCGCTTCCTCGCCGATACCGAGGTGGAGAAAGCCGCGGATTTTCCGCGCGGAATAAAGCTCGATGCACATCTCCTCGAAGCGCCGGATGAGTGTCATGCGGCGCAGGAGGTCGAGGCCGTGATCGCGGGTCAGGGGGCGGGGCGGGGGCGGCATGGCAACGGGCGGGGAGCGGAAGGAAGCGGGAGCGGGGGACAGGGACAGTGGCGGCGGAGCAGGTGTCGTTCAATCCTCGAGAGTCGAGGTGTCACCTTCCGGCAGGCCGAGTTCGCGGGCTTTGAGCAGGCGGCGCATGATTTTGCCGCTGCGGGTTTTCGGCAGGCTGGGAGTGAAGGCGATTTCCTTCGGGGCGACCGCCGACCCGAGCCGGGTCCGGGCGAACCCGAGCAGTTCGAGCCGCAGGGAGTCGGTGGCGGGGTGGCCGGCCTTGAGGGCGACGAACGCTTTGACTTTTTCGCCGATCATCGGATCGGGCACGCCGATGACGGCGGCCTCGGCGACCGCCGGGTGCTCCATGAGGGCGCTTTCGACCTCGAATGGTCCGACCATGTGACCGGACGTCTTGATGATGTCATCGGCGCGGCCGACAAACCAGAAGTAGCCGTCGGCATCGCACCGGGCGAGGTCGCCGCTGAGGTACCATCCGTCGGCGAAGCATTTCGCGTAGCGGGCGTCGTCATGGAGGTACCCGCGGAAGAGCGAGGGGAAATCCGGGCGCAGGGCGAGTTCGCCTTCGGTGTCCGGGGTGGTGACGGTTTCCAGTCCGTCGGGGCCGTGGCGGACGATGGCGGCGGTGATGCCGGGAAGCGGGCGGCCCATGGATCCGGGGCGGATCTCGCAGGCCGGGAAATTGGCGATCATGATGCCGCCGGTTTCCGTCTGCCACCAGTTGTCGTGAATGGGATGGCCGAGAGTGCGCTGGCCCCAGACGACGGCTTCGGGGTTGAGCGGCTCGCCCACGCTGAGGACAAGGCGGAGGGCGGAAAGGTCGTGGGTGTCGCGGGGGTTGCCGGGCAGCCGCATGAGCCGGCGGATGGCGGTGGGTGCGGTGTACCAGACCGTCACCTTCTGTTCATCGAGCAGGCGGTACCAGCGGTCGGCGTCGAATTCAGCTTCATCGACGACGAGGGTCACGCCGTGCAGGAGCGGGGCGATGATGCCGTACGACGTGCCGGTGACCCATCCGGGATCGGCGGAGCACCAGAAGATGTCGTCAGGATGCAGGTCGAGCACGTCGCGGCCGGTGGCGAAATGGGTGAGCGCGGCCTCGTGCACGTGGACCGCTCCCTTCGGCTGGCCGGTGGTGCCGCTGGTGAAATGCAGCAGGGCCATGGTGGCGGGGTCGGTCGGCGGGATGGTGAAATCCGGCGACGCGCGGTCCATGAGCCGCGGAAGCGAGAGCACGGTGGCGTCGATGTCATCCGTGGCGTCAGTGAGCAGGATGAAGCGGAGGTCGGGCAGATCCGGGCGCAGGGCCTCGATGCGGGAGCGGTAGAGATTTCCGGTGGTGACAAGCACGCGGGCGTTGCCGCGGCTGAGCCGTTGCCGCACCGGTTCCGGTCCGAAGGCGGAGAAGAGCGGACAGAAGACACTGGTGTGTTTCAGGGTGCCGAGGGCGGCGACATAAAGCTCCGGGATGCGCCCGGCGAAGGAAAAGACGCGGTCGCCCGGACCGATGCCGAGGCCGCGCAGGACGTTGGCAAAGCGGTTGGTGCGGGCAGCGAGGTCGCCGAAAGTGATCGGATGGGCGACCCCCTCGCGGCTGATCCAGCGGATGGCGACGTGGTCACGGCGCGGCCCGCCGGCATGGTGGTCGACGGCGGCATGCGCGATATTCAGGCCGCGACCGCCGGGCAGCGCGGGCACCTCGCGGCGGACGGCCTCCCAGGAAAATCCGGCGCAGGCAGCCGCATAGTCACGCAGATGAGGCGGAACCCGCCAGGTGTCCGGGGACTTGCGGATGGGAGTCCAAGGCATTTGTGAAAAGGGAGAAGGGACAGGGTCAGGGACCCGAGGGACCCGAAGGACCCGAGGGACAGGAGAAAGCCAAGAGGAACCTGAAAAACGGACCAGAGGGAAGTCAAGCGTCCCTTCCGTCCCTCAGGTCCCTCGGGTCCCTGACCCTGTCCCTTCACGCGGCAGCCTGGTCCTCGCGGTACCATCGGTCGCGCAGCCAGGCGACGACGCCAAGAGCGGCGATGGCGAGGGTGAGGTAGTAAAACATGAAGACGATTTCCTTGACGCCGCTGGTGAAGCCGTAGCTGTGGAGGCCGACGCCGAGCAGGTTGACGTGCCACCAGGAGAACGCGATGACGGCGCCGTTGAGCAGGGTGAGCATGGCGATGCCGAACTCCTTGATGTAGCCGCCGAGGCCTTCGGCCAGGTCGCTGCCGACGCTGCTGGCCGCTTTGTCTTTCCTGCACTGGCCGCAGGGCTCCTGCTCACCGCCGTCGCCACGGCCCTGACGCCCCGGCTTCAGCCGTCGAAGGAGGAGTCGCTCGGGGAGACCAACCAGCCGATCCGCCGCTCAGGGCTCGTCAA
>JALRGF010000179.1 GCA_023253495.1 Verrucomicrobiales bacterium | reverse complement strand
CCCCGGCCGCCCCCGCCCCCGCCCCCGCCCCCCGCCGCCCGGTCACCCCTGCAGGCGCTTCCCCGCGCCCTCCGGTACCCCCCGCCTCGGCCAGCCCGGTCATTGCGGCCACCCCCGATTCCGGAAGCCCCTCCGCCGCCGGCTTCGATCCCGAGGTGCCCGAAATCGAGTTCACCGAGTCGGCCATGGATATTGCCGAGATCATCGACAAATACGAGGCGTTCACCGGGCGCAGCACCATGCGCGACGGCACCATTCAGGGGACCCAGCTGCCGCTGCGCAGCAATGGCAAAATGACCCGCCGTCAGGCCGCCGAATACATCAAGGCGTTTCTGCTCCTCAACGGCTACAGCATCATCCCGTCGGACATCCGCGGGGTCGACAAGGTCATTCCCACCGCACGCGGACCGCAGGTCGAACAGGGCGCCAGCGAGTTGCCGGTCTACACCGATCCGGAGTCGCTCCCCGACACCGAACAGATCATCAATTACGTCCTCTACCTCAAGAATATCAGCGCCGAGGACGCCGCCCGCTCGCTCCAGACGGTGCTCGGCCAGAGCCGGCAGAACGTCAGCAAAATCACCCCGATCCCCGCCGCCGGCGCCCTCATCATCACCGACAACCTGCCCGCGATCCGCCTCGCCATCGCCCTCCAGGACAAAATTGACGTCCCCAGCGCCGCCGTGGTCAAGGAGTTCTTCCAGCTCGAGCGTGCCGATGCCGAAGAGGTGGCCCAGGTGCTGACCGACATCCTCGCCGCCCAGACGAAGCTGCGCGGTCAAGCCTCGGGCAGCACCGGCGGCCGCGCCATGCCGGTCGCCCAGGCGGCCGACCAACTGCAGGCAGGCCTGCCTCCGGGCGCGGTGCCCGGCCAGGCGGCCGCCGGTGGCGGCACCCCGCCCCCGGATGAATCAACGGTCATCGTCAAGGCGATCACGCGCACCAACGAGGTCCTGGTTTCCGGACGTCCCAGCGATCTTTCTTACCTGCGCGACCTCATCAAGGAGCTCGACAAGGAAGCCAATGTCAAGAACCTCAAGAGGTTCCAGCTGCGTTTCATCCGCGTCGAGGATTTCCTCGGCATCGCCCAGGACGCCATCGGGCGCGGCCAGGAAGCCATCGCCGGCGGCACCGCCGGCGGCGGGGGCGGCGCGCCCGGAGCCGTGGCCGGCGGTACCCGCGGCGGGGCCGCCAACCGCCAGGGCACCGGCACCGGCTTTCAGGGCAACCCCGCCTTCGGAGGCGGCCAGACGTTCGGCGCCAATGCCACCTCCCGCACCGGCGGCGCCGCCCGCGCCGGCGGGGGAGGGGCCGGCGGCGGCCTCGCCAGCGGTCGCAGCAGCTCCGCCGGCGGCACCGGAGCCGAACTCATCCCATCCTCCACCATCGTCGGCAAAACCCTGCTCATCGCCGAACCGCGCTCGAATTCCCTGCTCGTCGCCGGCCCCCCGGAACACCTCACCCGCATCGAGGAGGTGCTCGACGAAATGGACCAGCGGCCGCTTCAAGTCGCCATCTCCACCGTGATCGCCGAAATCACCCTGACCGATGACCTCGAATACGGCATGGACATCCTCCGCAAGGCCGAAAACGTCGTGGTCGGCGGCCAGAACATCAATTGGGCCGGCGCCCTCAACAATATCGGGGACAGCACCGGCATCATCGACCCCGGCGACCTGCTTGATGTCTCCGACTTCTCCAACGTCCCCGGTGGACTGAACCTGTACGCCGCCCTCGGCGAGTTCTTCAATGTCTACATCCGCGCTGTCGAGGCGACCGGCCGCGCCCAGGTCCTCTCCCGGCCGTTCGTCTTCACCGCCAACAACAAGGAAGCGAACATCTCGGTCGGCCGCCGCATCCCGGTGCCCTCGAACTCCCAGACCAACACCTTCGACAACACCACCACCCTCAACACCAATGTCGAATACGAGGACGTGAACCTCGAAATCATCGTCACCCCGCTCATCAATTCGAAAAACGAGGTCACCCTCTCCATCACCGAAATCAATGACGGCCTCGGACCGGAACGGCAGGTCGGCGAACTGTCGGTCCCCGAAATCACCCAGCAATACCTCACCACCGAAATCACCGTGCCCAACGGTGGCATCGCCGTCATCGGCGGCGTCATCCAGGAAACCGACGACCGCTCCAACAAAGGCGTCCCCTGGCTGGCCCGCGTCCCCGTCCTCCGCGGACTGCTCGGCAATACCACCAAGGGCCGCCGCCGCTCCGAACTCCTCTTCTTCATCCAGCCGCGGATCGTCGAAACTTCCGAGGAAATGGAAGGCATGAATACCGACCAGCTCCGCCGCACCGCCGTCGGCAAAAAAGCCCAGGAATTCGCCAAACCCGCCTATGACACCAGCGACGTCATCCTGCCGACCGAAAACGGGGATATCCGGCTCGACGACGCCCACACCCTCCTCCCGCACCAGCCGGCGGAAACGGCTCCCGTCGCTCCCTACACCGAGGAACTCCCGTCCACCCTGCCCGGCGAAACGCGCCCCCCGGCCTTCTGGGAGGCGGGTGAGCCCTCGGCTTCCACCGAGTCCCCCTCCGCAAAAGGCGCCGCCGACCGCACCGAAACCCCCCGGAAATCCGGCGGATCAAAGCTCTTTCCGTGGAACTGGGGCCGGAAATCCGCCGCCACCGCCGATCGCGCCCCGCCCGCGGAACGGCGCTGACCCCGGGGTTCTATTCCTTCCGCTCCTTGATACCCAACACTCTACGTACAAAAAGCCCACGACCGTAGAGCGCGGTCCCAAAAAAAATACCCTCCACGAAGAGAAAAACTTGCCAAGACGCCGCCACTCACCTAATTTCATCCTTGCCCACCAGAAAAATCACCCATACCGCCATGAACATTCCATCCCGCATCCTGACTGGCGCCGCCCTGTTTGCCGCGGTCCTTTCTCCTTCATTCGCGCAAACCGCCACCACCAAGCCGGTTGGATATCGCACTGAAACCCTCAAAGGAGGTGGTGTCTTCAACCTGTTCAGCCCGAACCTCGACAATGCCGTCAGCGCCGCCGGTACCATCGACGTCATCGCCGGCACAACCCTGACCGACAATGAGGCCAATTTCAGCGCGGCCCTGACCGCCGGCGATCCGGTCACCCTGAAAATCGTCGATGGCGCCAATGCCGGTCTCATCACCGACGTCACCGCCTTCACCGCCACCACCGTCACCACCGCGGACAACATCAGCACCCTGATCGCCGCCGGCGCTAAATACGAACTCCGCAAAACTCCGACCGTCGCGTCCCTCTTCGGCGCTGAAAACAGTGCGGGTCTGCAGGCGGGTTCCTCCGCCACCGCCGACATCATCTGGATCCCGGCTGGCGGTGGTACCTACACCCAAGTGTTCCGCTCTTCCGGCGGTCTCTCCGGTGTCGGTTGGCGTAAAATCGGTGGTGCGACTGCCGACATGGCCAAGGAGCCGATCAGCATTGTGGACGGTATCTTTGTTCAACGCCGCGCCGCCACCGATCTGAGCGTCGTCTTCACCGGGCACGTCCAGACCACTGCGACCAAAACCGGAGTCGTCACCGGGTTCAATCCTGTTTCCCGCGTTATCCCGGTCGGCCTCACCCTCGCCGACAGCCAACTCCAGACCGAGCTGACCCAAGGCACCTCGGGCACCGCAGACCTCATCTGGAATCCCAAGGGCGACGGTACCTACGACCAGTACTTCTACAGCAGCGGCGGTCTCGCCGGTGTGGGCTGGCGCAAAATTGGTGGGGCTTCCGCCGACCAAGCCACGACCGCTCTTGCCTCCGGTTTCCTGGTTCAGCGCCGCGGCGCCCCAACCAACGTGACTATTCGGATCCCCTCCGGACTTGACATCTAATTCCCCAAGCCCATCATCCATCTGCATTCATCTCTCAATACACTCATGAAAAAAGCATTCTTGCTCTTCGCGGCGGTACTGACTTCCGCTACTCTTGTCCAAGGGGCTTCCGTCGTGGCTACCAATTACGATGAGGCTTCGGGTCGCCAACTCCCGCTCTCCAGCGCTTCCGGTGCTGGCTTCCTGACCGGTGGCATTGTCGCTGTGGGTACGTGGAACGCCTCCAACAGCGATGTTGCGGGTCTCTTCGCCCAGCTGCCCAATCCCCAAGTCTGGGAGCAGATCGTCAACAGCTTCGTTCGCTTTGGAAATCCGTCCACCGTCGGTGGTGGTTTCTCCGGCCTGTTCGAAGCCGACGTGCAGCAGCCTCTCGTCGCTGCCGATGTTCAGGTCGGTAAGAACATCTACACCCTGATCGGCAATGGAGCCACCCTCGCCGGCTCCACCGAAGCGGCCTTGGTCCTCGATCCGGGCACCTTCAATTTCGACAATCCGCTCTTCGCGGCTCGTGCCGAAATCAGCAATCCTACTGCTACAGTGGTTTTCGGCAGCCTCAATGGCCCGAGCGTGACGACCGCCCTTGGTGCGGCTCCTTCGCTCAAATTCGGCGCCACTGTGCCTGAGCCCTTCTCCGCCACCCTGCTCTTCGCCGGTCTGGCCCTCGGCTTCCGCCGCCGTCGCTAAGCCTACAGCAACTTACTTCGCAATGAACCACCCGCATCTGTGGGTGGTTCATTTTGCGTTATGGGAAACATGATTCGATACCTTTCAACTACCTGGGGGCTTGTTTTCGCGACCGTGTGTTCGCTGTGGGCCGCGGAGCCGGCTCCCACCGGAGCTGTGCAGGAGTCGTATCGCACGACGCTGGAATACACGGAAGGCAGATACACGAGCATCTTTGGACTGGTGCCCAAGGAAGGAAAACTCGCGCTCAAGGAGGAAAGGGTGGTCGTCAAAGAATCGAACCCGGCGCAGTCCTTGGACTTTCGTCTGAAGCTGGGGGCTTCCTCGGTGCGCCGACTGCTCGAAGTGCCAGGGGAGTTGCCGACGATCGAAGTCGATCCCAAACCCTTGACGGGGAAGACGATTCACTGTGTGCAGAAAGACGGCAAATGGGATTGGTCGATCGAAGGTGTCGCCGCTCCCACTGCGGCAGAGCAGAAAGAAGCGTCACGTCTGGCGGCGCGTTTTGAACCGGGGCGGTCGCCGTTCCTTGGCGTTGTGGGTGATCCGGCCGCGAACCGGAAACTTGACTTGGAGCGTCTGCTGGTCTTTCTCGGATACGCCGCCCCGCGGGAAGTTCTCGGGGAAGCGGTGTTGGGCGTGGAGGTGCCCGGTACCCCCGGCCTGCCCGTGACTTTGCAGACGTTGTTCAAAACCGGGGAGGAGAAAGACGAACTTACCGTTGAACTCGAAGCCCGGGGCCATCTGGTCTCCCCGGACGCCAAGGGAGGATTCCGTTCGTTCGTTTTGACGGGAAATCTGGTGGTGGCCGGCACCCGTGACCTGCCGGACGGCCGGCGCGTGCCCTTCAACATCATGGCGCCGTTCAAATACAGCGTGGAGCGGTCGGCCATGGCGGCCCCCTGAAGTGACCCGCGTGGTCGTGCCGAAGCGGGCTCCCCCGGGCGCCCCCGGGCTTTACGGCTTTTCCGCGAGCTCCCGTTCCTCCCGCAGTCTCAATTGGCCGCAGGCGGCTTGGATGTCGTGGCCTTTTTCGCGGCGCAGGGTGGCGGTGGCCCCCTGCTGGCGGACGATGGCGGCAAAAGTGTCCTGAGTTTCCTCATCAGGCCGGACCCAGGGCAATCCTTCCACGGTATTGTACGGGATGAGATTGACTTTGGCGCGCAGGCGGCGGGCGAGGCGCGCGAGCTGGACCGCGTCCTCGGGGGAGTCGTTCACTCCGTCGATCAGAATATATTCCAGGGTGATGATCTGGCGTTTGGCGGTGACGTACTCTTCCAGGGCCGGGATGAGTTCCGCGAGCGGGTATTTGCGGTTGACCGGCATGATGCGCTCGCGCACGGCGTCGGTGGCGCCGTGCAGTGAGATGGCCAGCCTCACCGGCAATGGTTCCGCGGCGAGTTTCCGGATCTGGGGGACCAGTCCGCTGGTGGACAGGGTGATATGCCGCGCGCCGATCCCGGTGCCCCAGGGGGCATTCAGGATGGTCAACGCCGTCATCAGATTCCGGTAGTTGGCCAGCGGTTCACCCATGCCCATGAATACCAGATTGTCCATGCGCTCGCCGGTGAGGACTTCGGCCTGCACCACCTGTTCGACAATTTCCGCGGCATCGAGGTTGCGGGTCAGGCCGTTGAGGCCGCTGGCGCAGAACCGGCAATCCATGGCGCATCCGACTTGCGTCGACACGCAGAGGGTGTGGCGGTCGGCGGTCTCTCCGTAAAGGGCGGGGTTCGCCGGGATGACGACGGACTCGATGAAACGGCCGTCGTGCAGACGGAAGAGGAATTTGCGCGTGGTGTCGTTCGCACCCTGTTGCCGCATCACCTGCAGCGAGCGCAACCCGTAGCACTCCCCCAGCCGATGGCGCAACGCGGCCGGAAGACTGGTCATCTGCGCCCACGCGGTCACGCGCTTCCGATGGACCCACTCCATGATCTGGGAGGCACGGAAGGGTGCCTCGCCCGCTGCGGCCAGCTCCGCGCGGAGGCCGTCCAGGGTCATCCCGAGAATTCCCGGTGGCCGCGAGGCCGTGGCCGGCGGCAGGCCGGCGTCCCCCGCTGCGGTCGGACGGTCGGAGGGTTCGGTGGAATGGGAAGTCATGCAGTGATTCTAGCGCGGATGAGGCCCCCAAGCACAGCAGATGGATGGCGGGTGAAAAAAAGATCCGGATGCTGAAGGCTACCGATGCCAGCCGCCGGCTCCGAGCAGGGTGGCTGCTTTATGCCACGTTTCCTCGTATTCCTTCTGCGGATCGGAATCGGCGACAATGCCCGCTCCGGCGTGAAAATGCAGCCGGCCGTCCTCGGCGATGGCCGAGCGGATGGCGATGCTGAACTGGCTCTCGCCGTGGGCGCCCAACCAGCCGATGGCCCCGGTGTAGACGCCGCGCGGGACCGGTTCCAGTTCACGGATGATTTCGAGGGCCCGGCGTTTCGGCGCCCCGCTGATGGAGCCGCCCGGAAAGCAGGCCCACAGCGTCTCCAGGTGATCCACTTCGGGTCGCAAGGTGCCTTCGACCGTGGAAACCAGGTGATACACCTGTTGAAACCGTTCGAGCCGCAGCAGATCCGGGACGGTGACGGAGCCGTAGGCACAGACCTGACCGAGGTCGTTGCGCTCCAGATCCGTAATCATGATGAGTTCGGCGATTTCCTTGGGGGAAGTGATCAGGTCGTAGGCCGCACGCTGGTCGTCCTGGGCCAGCCGATGGCGTGGGCGGGTCCCCTTGATCGGCCGCGTCCGCACGGTGCGGCCGCTCATCCGCAGAAACAACTCGGGTGAAGCCGAGGCCACCTGGCGGCCGCCGAGGTCGACGAACGCCCCGTGCGGCGCAGGGGAAAAGTCGCGAAGCTTTTCGTAAAATCCGAAGGTTTCCCCGCCGCTGCACGGCCACGGGCGGCTCCACGACTGCGACAGGTTTACCTGATAGATGTCCCCGTCGGCAATATAGTCGAGGGCCCGTTCGACCGCCGCCAGAAATCCCGCCTGCGACCACTGGGGTGCAAAGGAGCCGGGCGGCAGGGCGGGGGAGGGGGTCAGGGCCGCCCGCGGATCAAGCCGCGCGGAAAGGGCGCCCGCCTCCCACCATTGCTCGGTGTCATGCTGGTACACCAGCACCTCAGGATAGATCCCGAAACACCACTGCCCGTCAAAATCCACCATTCCAAAAAGCCCGGGTCCCGGCAGCCCAAGATCAATCAGAACACCGCTGTCGTCCGAACCGGCTCGCAACGAGTCCCAAGCGGCACGCAGCACCTCCGATTCCCCGGGTCCCCCCTGCAGAACCCCGACCGGATCCGCGGCCAGCACGGAGACCCGCCCCGCCCCCTCATCGGAAGAATCCGCCCAGAACAACCCCCCCCTCCCCCGCAGACCGCGCGCCGCCTCCAAAGGTGAGAGGGCGAGGGAAAGCGGGCGCAAGCCGGACCGGTGGAGCGCGGGCATGAGAATGGGGGATATAACCAACCACACCCCGGCAGTCTGTCCAGCACGGCGCGTGCCGGTGACCCAAAATCCTTGTCGGGGATATTGACACGCCCCCGCGTATTCCCTAGAATGATTGGTTCTCCGGCCGACGCGCATCCCCCTGCATGAACCATCCATCGCCACCAGCCCCCCGCCGGGGACGCCTCGCTCTGAACCTGGCGGCCACCTTGCTGGGTGTGCTTCTGTTCGGCCAGCTGGCCGCCATCGGATGGGCTCTCCATCGGAAACATCGCAAGGAGGTCCCGCTCCCCGGCAGCACCATAGCCGCCGCGCCCGTGCCACTTCCCCTCACGCCGGACACCCACGCCCCTGTCGCCCCTGTCGCCCCCGTCGGGACGCCTTCCTCCGTCGCGGAACCGGCTCCTGTTCCTCCGGAAACTCCCGTCGATCCGTTTCCCATCGCCGATGAACGGGTTCGGTTTTTTCTCGGGAGTGCGCTGGCCAGCCGTGAGCAGGGCGACATGAAAGCCGCGCTGACCCAGCTGCGTGCTGCCAACGACCTGCTGCCCAACCACCCGCGTCTTCTCTACGAACTGGCCTCGACCTACGAGGCCATGACGCTGCCCGCCAAGGCCAGCCCGGTCTGGGACCAGTTGAGCGCCCTGGGGGAAACGGCCGGCATGTATTTCAAACTGGCCCAGGCGCGTTTTGAACAAGGGGATACCCGCCCGCCCCGCGAAGTCGACACCCCGCTGCGCCTCGGCAAAATCCTGGAGCGCGCCGAGCAGGCTCCCGGCGGCGGCGAGGCGGTTACGCTGCGCATCCCGGTTCAGGCCCTCGACGGCGCCACCATCGATCCCGGACGCGTCTCCGTCGTCACCCAGTTTTATGATGAAATGGCCGGCGAGATCGTTGAAACCGACGCCCTCACCGAAAACCACCGCTGGCTCTCCGGTGAGTTTCCGACATGGACCACCAATTCGGTCGAGTTTCTGGACCAGCCGTACCGTCGGTTCGGCCCGGCGGAGGCCGGCTTGGCTGACGGCCGCCGGTACCACGGCTACGTGGTCAAACTTTATTACGACGACCACCTGCAGGATGTGGTTGCCAAGCCGGCGCCGCTGGCCAGCCGGCGGGCCGAGCCTGGCGAGCGCGGGCGCGAGCAGCCGGCGGAACGTCTTGAGGATCCGGCGCGTCGCAGTTACCAGCTGGACGACGCCCTGTTTCCGCCGTTGCCGCAGTAACCATCGGGCGGTGCGCCGCGGCCTCCCATGGTCTTTCTTGTCATCCATGATCAGGAACCGGTCCGACAGGTGCTGCATGCCGCCCTCGCCGGCCGCGGTCTCGGTCCCTGCCTGACCGCGTCCGATCCGGCCCAGGTACGTGAGCTCCACCGGACGGTCGGCCCCGCCGTCTCCATCATCATCGCTTCCGCCTCCCAAGCCGCCTCGGTGGCGGAGTGGAGGCAATGCGTCGGACCGGTGCGGGCGGCGTTTCTCGGCGAGGGCGATCTGGCCGCCTGGGCGGTCCGCCTGCCTGGCGAATTGCTGCTGCCTTCCGAGCCCTTGCCGATTGATGCCTTGGTCAGCTGGATCGGCGCCGTGGCGGCGCAGCCGGACCCGGCCGAGGTGGCACCCGGCGGCCCGGTCGCCCCGGCCATGGTGGTGCCGGCGCCGGCTGATGTTCCGTCCGCTCCGGTCTCGAGTTTGCTGGGCGACTACGAGTTGCTGGAGATGGTGCGTGAAGGGGAGAGGACCGTGACGTACCGCGCCCTGCAGCGTTCGGTTCAGCGGGTGGTGGTTTTGGAGCGCCTGCGGTCGGGTCCGGCGGACGATCCCGCGGAAGTGAGCGCGTTTCGCGCGCTGGTGCGCGCCCAGGCCGCCGTCGTGCATCCGCAGATCGCCGCCGTGTACGAGGCCCAGGAACAGGGTGGCAGCCTCTTTTTCACCCGGGAATGGATCGAGGGCAAAAACCTGTCCCAGCTGCGCACCCAGCGCCAGCGACTGCCACAGGAAACGCTGCTCGATCTGCTGCTGGCCGCGGGAGAGGCGGCCATGTGGCTCGACACCCATGAGATCCCGCGGCGGCCGGTCACCCCCGGCGATGTCGTGCTCGCTCGCGACGGGCTGGCCCGCATCGCCAACCTCGCCACCGGCACCGCCACCCCCTTCCAGGACGAAACCGCGGAAATCCGGGGCCTGTTTGCCACCGCTCAGGAGATTCTGGACACCGCCCGGCCGGCCGAGGCATTTCTGGCGCTGGCCGCGCGGCTCAACGACCTTTCTCCCCGCGGGCTGAGGACGTGGGCGGAAGTGGTCCCGGCCCTGGCGGAGGCGCGCCGCAGGGCGACGGAAGCCCGACCGCCGCATACCCGCCGGTTGTCCGCCGCCACTCAGGAGGAGGTGAACCGCCGCCGATGGCGCCAGCGTCGGGGTCTCGTGGCCGCGGCCCTGGCCACCGCGGTGGCCGGTGGGTTGATGCTCCGGTGGCTGCTGCCCGTCGGCGCCCCGCCGCCCCGGCCGCTGAACGAAATGATCCGCATTCCGGGCGGGCCGTTTCCTTATCAGACCGGGGAAATGCGCGAACTGCCCGAGTTCTGGATCGGCAAATACGAGGTCACCATCGCCCAATACGCCGCTTTCCTCGACGAGCTGGATCGCACCCCGGGCAACCGCCACGACCACCCGCGTCAGCCCGCCGCCAAAACCAGCCACCAGCCGGCCGACTGGCCCGCTCTGCTCGCCGCCGCCCGCCGGGGAGGTCGCTGGCGGGGACAGCCGGTCGACCTGAACTGCCCGGTCACCGGAGTCGATTACTGGGACGCGTGGGCCTACGCTCATTGGCGCGGCCACCGGCTGCCCACCGAGGAGGAATGGGAAAAAGCGGCCCGTTCGACGGACGGTCGCCTTTATCCGTGGGGACGCCATCCCGATGCCCCCCGCGCCAATACCGGCGCTGATTTTGCCGCGGGGGCGGGACGCGGCGGGCAGGACGGGCATGCCGGCTGGGCGCCCGTCGACGCCTTTGCCGACACCGATCGCAGCCCCTACGGAGTCGTCGGCATGGCCGGCAATGTCAGCGAATGGACCGACTCGACCATGCTGGATCCCGAGGTGCTCGACCGCCAGGTGCCGGTCCTGCGCGGCGGATCATACGCCTCCCGGCCGATGGATCTGACCCAGCGCCTCCCGGCTGGCAGCGCGGAGGCGGCCGACCCGGCAACCGGTTTCCGTACGGTCGCCGACCGCGGCGATTGAAGCGCGGACGGCCCGACAATTCCGGTTTCCCCGGCGCCGAAGTGCGGTCATATTCCCCGGCGTCCCTGTTCGCCTCCGCTGAGCCTGCAAACCGTATCCGCCATGACCCGCGTCCGCCTCTGCCCCGCCCTCTGTCTGCTGCTCGCTGTGGCCGCACTCATTCTTTCGGCACCGGGCGCCATGGCCCAGCTCCAGGTCACCCTTGACATGAACCGCACCCGCTACGTCGCCTTCGAGCCGGTGCAGGCCACCGTGACCATCGCCAATCGCGCCGGCAAGGACATCGTGCTCGGCGACCCCAGCGGGCGTCCGTGGTTGTCGTTCAACGTCGACCGCATCGGCGGAGACTCCGTTCTCCCATACCAGGGGAACCCGCGCCTCCGCCCCCATGTCCTCGGCCGCGGCGAAACCATCCGCGAAACCATCAGCCTCGGCCGCTACTACCCGCTCGGGGCTCTCGGGAATTATTCGGTCCGTGCCAATGTCTATTTCTCCGAGTTCGGTCAGCATCTCGTCTCCAACGTCCGCTCCTTCGCTGTCACCGACGGCAGCACGCTCTGGAAAGACCAGATCGGCGTGACCAGGCCGGGCCAGCCGACCAGCTACCGCGAAATGAGCCTGCTCAGTTTCCAGGAAGACGAAAAAATGACCCTTTACGTCCGCATCCGTGAGCCACGCACCGGACGCGTGCTCGCCACCTACCCGATCGGCCGCCTCGTCCTCCAGCAGGAACCGCAGGCGACCCTCGACAGCGACAGCAACCTGCACGCCTTCTTTCTCACCGGCCCGAAACTCTACCGCCACATCGTCATCGATCCGGACGGCCGCATGATCAGCGAGCAAGTCCACGAGGCCAGAAACGCGTCCACCCCGGAATTGAAAATCGCCCAAGGCGGTGCGGTCCGGGTGGCCGGCGGTCAGGTCTACGACCCCAACCGCCCTGAAGAAAACAAGGAGGTCATCCGGCGGCTCTCCGACCGGCCGATCGACGCTCCGAATGACGAGGTGCCCGCCTACTGAAGCCGCGGCCCCGGTGTTCCGGGCCCGGACAGCGGGCGCTCAGGCGGATGCCAGCAGGCGCGCCTCGCCGCTGAGGGCGCGGTAAATCCCCTTGAAGAAATAGTACCCCCATCCCCATTCGGGCTCGTGGTGGTGGCCGGCCCAGTCGCGATCATAGTGCTGACGGGCGTAGAGAAAGCGTTCCGGGTGCGGCATCAGTCCGAAGACGCGACCGGTGGCATTCTGCAGGCCGGCAATGCCCTCCTCAGACCCGTTCGGATTCGCGCCGGCATACGTCAGCGCGGCCAGCCTTTCGCGCACGTAACGGGCCGCCTCCCCGGGGGGCGCGACCAGCCGCCCTTCGGCATGGGCGATGGGAAATTCGATGTCCCGATCGGTCGGCAGTTCACGCAGGAACGGGTTGTCGGCATTGCGCACGCGCAACGGAACCCACCGGCACTGGAAACGACCGGACACATTGTCGATCAGGCTCGCCTTCGGCAGCAGGCCGAGCTTGGTCAGAATCTGAAACCCATTGCAGATCCCGAGCACATGCCCGCCACGCTCCACGAATCCCTCGAGCGCACCGGCCAGCTGCTGCTGGGTGATCAGCTGGGCGATGCGCCCCGACATCACGTAGTCGCCGTAACTGAACCCGCCGGAAAACACGATCAGATCCGCCTGCGCCACCGCTTCGCGCGTCAGCACCGCGCTCGGCACGATGGTGGCGTCGAATCCCGCCACGCGCAGGGCGCGGGCCGTTTCCTCATCGGCATTCGTCCCCGGGTACCTCGGCAGCAGGGCAGTCGGTGTCTTGAGCATGGCACAGCGATAGCGGAGAGGGACCGGATGTCGAGCAGTTGCTCACTCCAGCTCCAGCCAGAGGTCCATTGTCCGGAAATCGAAAGTGGTGCGGAAATACCGGAGCAGCCCGGATCCGAGCAGCAGAGGTTCCTGCAGCGGACCGGTCCACGTTTCGACATTCGGGATCGGCCGGCCGTCGAGTCGCAGGCCGGGAATGAAGAAGACGCGACCTTGGATTTCGGCGCCCGGGCCGACGGCGCGTACCGGGCGGCCGCCGGTGGCAAACCGGAGCAGGTCGAGTTCACGCAGCGAGGCCTCGCTCATCAGGAGCACGCCGTCATAACCCGTGTCGACCAGCGCCTGACGGGTGCTGCCGTTGGGAAAGGTAACGGGTACGCTGAGGTGGCCTTCCCGGGTCACGCTCAGCGGCAGGCGCAGTGACCGTTCCCGGGGAGGCGGCACAAAACGGCCGGCGTAATCAAAGACCACCTGCTGGCGACGGTAGTCGAAGGTCACATGCGAAAACGCCGCGAGCGCCGGCGTGCCGAGCACGTTGAGCTCCCCGCCCAGCGCGGGGGACAGGGCGGATTTCCCGAAGTCATGGACGAGCACCGGCATGCCGCGCATGGCGAGTGATCCGAGGGCCAGCTCGCCGACGATGCCGAGTTGCGTGTTGTTGCGGTTGCCGAAAGCGGTGGTCACCTGGCCGTGGGCACCCATGATTTCAACCTTGGAGGCCTCGGCGCGGCGGCGCCCGATCATCGTGTGGTTGCCGCCGGTATCCAGGACCAGCGGGAACAGCTCGCCGCGGTTGAGACGCGCCCGCACGATCGGCACCGTGTGGTTCGCGTCGCGCACCATCGGCACCGCCACCGGAGTGCGCGGCTGCACCTCGAGCATCGGCTTCAGCCCGCTCGTCGCCCGCAGCATCGACGCCCGCTGCTGGTGGCGCACCATGGCGCCGCATCCGGCCAACGGCAGGCACACGGCCAGAGCCGCCAGGCGCCACCGCCAGGGAACCCGGCGTCCTGCGGTCGCCGCGGGCGGCAGTGCCTCGGGAATGTGATTGGCCGGGCCGGGCCGCGGAATCGGGCAGATCACTACAGTGAGCGGTGAATGTGGATCAAGGTCAGGGTGGCCAGCGCGGTCGTGTAAATGGTGTCACTTTCACGCCAGCGCGCTGTCGGGTTGGTCCACGATCCGGCCGGCTCCTGGGAATTGAGGATGCGGTTGCCGATTTCCTGGCGCCAGTCGATGGCGGTGCCGTCGGATTTCTTCAGCTCCCCCATGTTGAGCGCGGTCAGCGCTTTGGCCATCGAATGATAATAGTAATACAGCCCCTGACCGCCGAGCCCGGGGTTTTCGGTGGCGGAAAAGTTGTCCTGCAGCCACGCGAGCACGCCGCGCACCCGTTCGTCGTCGGGGGTGAGCCGCGCATAGATCAGGCTGAGCAGCCCGGCATAGCTGATGCTTCCGGACGACCGCAGGGCCTTGCGGCCGTTGCCGAGGTCCTGCTCGCCGGCCTTGCTCACCCCGGGTTCGTAGATGAAACCGCCCTTGTTCGCCGGGTCCTCGCTGACCCAGGCGCTCGAGTTGCGCGCTTTGAGGTTCTGGCAGCGCGAGACAAACGCGATGGCCGCTTCGTAGTTGAGCTTCGGCTCGTCCGGCGACGGTGGCTGCTCGGCATCGAGCGCCTGCGCGTAATACAATGCCTCCAGCGCGAAATGAGTGTTTGAGAGGTCGGAGTACACCGACGACCCGCCATAGCCGATGCCGCCGTCGTGCGTGTGGTCGGCCTCGCCCTTCTCCTCGTTGTCCTGCTGCAGGCCGGTGACAAAAGCACGGGCCCGACGCGCCAGCGGCCGCAGATCGCCGGCCGGATGCGCCATCAGGGCGGTCAGGCAGATTGATGTATTGTAATTCGCCAGCCCCTTGACGTACAGACCGCCGTCCGGTTGTGCGGTCGAAGCGATGAAGTCATAGGCTTTGGCGGCTGTTTCCGGCAGATCCTTCTCCCCGCGCCCCGGATCTCCGAGAATGGCGAGCACGGACAGCCCGGTGATGGCCGGCTGCTCGGGGTCGCCAATCGCCCCGTTGGCCGCCTGCGCCTTCTCCAGAAACGCCACCCCGCGCCGGATGGCCAGGGCCGTCTCCTGTTTGAGCGACTCCTGGTTCTGGGTGCGCGGCTGGGCGGCCGCCGGCAAGGTCAGGGCCAGAGCCAGCAGAGCTCCGCACAGCGGGCGGGCGATCAACGGACTGGGGTTCATGGGTGGATCGAGGGGTGGCGGATGAGCGCGAGGCAGTTTTCCCGGGGAGCTGGATCATGCCGGGTCATTTGCACCAGTGTGCCGCGATGTGCCCGGGCGGCAAGCCGGACCGCCCCAATTTCCGGCATGGGGACTCCCTGATCCCGTTCGCGGCACGGCGGGTCGCGGTCAAGGAGCGCGGTCCGCCTACTTCTTCGGCGCCGCGGAAGGCCGGATGACCACCGTCACCGGCGTCCCCCGGGGCGGAATTCCTTCAGCCGGAACCCACTGCTCGTCGTTGTCCGCCCCCTCCCGCGGGCTGTTGATCAACGCCCGGGTATCCAGATACAGGGCCACGATCGACCCATCGACCTCGGCGGCAAACCGGTTCTCCTCGTTGAGATGGGAGCCGGTGTAGATCCACGGTGCCGGGGCCGCCGGCTTCCGGGTGCTCAGGTCGGTGATCCATTCGTCGAGGCGTGCCGACTTTTCCGGCCCGCCGCCTGCGTCCTTCCATCGCACCAGAAATTCCACCCGCGCTTCCGGCCTGGCGGCGTCGAGCGGCCTCGGCCGGGCTGGCGGCACAAACCACGCCTCATCCGGCTGATAACTGAGCAGAAGCAGGACGACATTGAGATCAAAGGCCCGGGCTTTGGTGCTCAGCAGGGCTTCGTGCAACTTCCCTTTCTCCCCCACCAGTGCGTACTCCAGCAGTCCTCTCACCATGTTGACCTCGGCCGGCAGCGTGATCTCCCGCGTGGTGTGATCAAACTCAATCACCCCGAGCCGCGACCGCGTCGCCGATATCCGGGTGATTTCGGGCTTCGGCGAAGCGGCCTCCGGCGGATCGGCCGCCGCGGCCGGGCCGGCCAGCCACCCCCCGGCAATCATCATCAGACACCAGCACCTCATGCGGCAACTGGGGCGGCCGGACAGCCGCTTGTCAATGCGCGGATAGCCGCCGGGGCCCTCCGCGCCGCGCCTCCAGAAAGTCCGGCGAACTTTCCACGGCAATCCGCGACAGCGGATGGCTGGTGAGCTCCATGTTGATGCGATTCTCCCTGCCGGATCAAGCGGCCACGACCTGACTGCGCGGCACCCCGCGCAGCTCGAAGACCCGGAGGATGGTCTCTTCAATCAGGTTGTTCGGGCAGCTGGCCCCGGCGGTGATCCCGATGACCATCCGGTTGCGGCTGAGAAGCTGCTCCGCGTAGGTCGCCTTCTCCGCCTTGGCCTGCAGGTCGTAATGAATGATTTCGGTCACCGAGCGCAGGCACTCGTGGTCGCGGATGAAAAATGTCGGCAGCTTTTCCTCGCCGATCTCGACGAGGTGCGTCGTGTTCGAACTGTTGTACCCGCCGACCACCAGCAGCAGGTCGGGCGGCTCGCGCAGCAGCTCAAAAAGCGCGTCCTGCCGCTCCTGGGTGGCGCCGCAGATGGTGTCGAAAAACACAAAATTCCTTTCTTCCGTCTCCGGGCCATCGCGATCGGCAATCGCCCGCGCGATGCGGCGCTGCATCTCCTCGGTCTCGCTTTTGAGCATCGTCGTCTGGTTCGCCACGCCAACCCGCCGCAGATGGCGGTCCGGATCAAATCCCTCGGAATAAGCTCCGGCAAATTTGGCCAGAAAAGCAGCGCGATCCCCGCCATGGCGGATGTACGCGCAGACGTAGTCGCAGTCGGCCAGCGTGAGGATGACGAGGTAGTGGCCGTTTTCGTCGGGGCCGGTGGCGCGGGACGAGGTGGCGCGGGTTTCCTCGTGAGCGGCCTTGCCGTGGATGATCGAGGTGAACCCGGTCTTGGCGTACTCGCGCACCCGGCGCCAGACGCTCATGACATCGCCGCAAGTGGTGTCCACAACCGGACACCCCTGCTCCTCAATCTGCTTCATGGTCAGGGTCTCGGCACCGAAGGCCGGCACAATGACAACGTCCTCCGGACCAAGCTGGCGGACGCGGTCCTCCGGCACCGGATTGGGCAGAAATTCCACGCCCATCTCGCGCAGCTGGCGGTTGACCTCGGGATTGTGGATGATTTCCCCGATGAGCCACAGCTTCTTGTCAGCAAATACCTTGCGGGCCGCGTAAGCGAGGTCGATGGCGCGCTCGACACCGTAACAGAAACCGAACTGGCGGGCCAGGCGCACCGTGGTTGCACCGAGGGTGAGCTCACCCCCGTTCCGGCGGATGCGCTCGACCAGACTGCTCTGATAGTGTGACTCCACCTGCGCCTGGACGCGGGCCATCACCTCCGGCGTGCGCACGTTGACGCGCCGGGGTTTCGGCGGCGGAGCGGAACTGGCGGCGGAGGACATGGCGGGGCGTGGCGGAAAACCGGTTATTCGAGGTGCCCGGGTCCGCTGTGCTGGAAAATCTGCTGGCTGTTGAGCATGCTCGACGGCCACTCCGGCGTCGGCCGTTCGTCCGGCTGGGTGACGGTCCGCGCATGGGTCGCATCATACGGCTGGGTGACGGCAATATTGATCGGAGTGCCGGGGCGGACGAGGTTGAAGAATTTCGACGACACCTTCCACGGCAGGCGGACGCACCCGTGGGAAGCCGGATACGGGTGGATCCAGCCGCCGTGGAAGCCGTAGGCCGGCTTGAATTCCACCCAGTTCGGCATCGGGTAGCCGGCACCGGGGCTCGAGATCCGGCGTTTGTTGGCAATTTTGGCGGTGACGCGGAAATTCCCCTTCGGGGTCGGGTCCGTGGCGGTGCCGACGCAACACGGGGTGACCAGCAACATGCGGTCGCCTTCGGTGACATACACGCGCTGGGTGCTGGTGCTGACATGCACCTTGACGGCAGCCGGGTTGTTCGGGCGCTTGGCGCGCACGTCGAAATACCCGCCGCGCTGCGCACCGGCAGTCGTCGGCTTCTTGGCCGTGCACTGGGTGAGGCCGGCCGCCAGCGCGACCAAGGCGACGGCGCGGACGCCGGAGCGAAGAAAATTCAAGGCTGTCATAACCCGTCACTCATGCCGCATATCCGCCCCGGGCTCAACCCGCATTTGCGCCACCCCCGTCGCGCCGCCATTTCCTCCCCTTTCCTCCCGCTGCCGCGGCGCCGCTCCGGCTCTCGCGCGCCACCGATCAGATTTTCACCCGCATGCCGAGCTCGACCACACGGTTCTCCGGCAGCTTGAAATACCCGGATGGCGGCTGGGCGATTTTTGAAAGAAAGGCAAAAAGGTGCTCGCGCCAGAGCGCCATGCCGCGCTGCTTCGACGGCACGATCGTTTCCCTCCCGAGGAAAAACGTCGCTTCCCCCGCGTCACACTGGAAATCGCACAGCGCGCGCGCACGCCGCAAGAGCTGGGGCACATCGGGCTCCTGCATGAACCCGTAGTGCCCGGTGATGCGGAACATGCCTTCGCCAAGGGTTTCCAGCTCCACCTGGTCCTCGCGGGCGACGTACGGGACGTTGTCAGTAACCAAAGTGAGAAAGATCACGCGCTCGTGAAGCACTTTGTTGTGCTTGAGGTTGTGCAGCATGGCGACCGGCGTGCGGCCCCGGCTCCCGGACATGAAGACAGCGGT
>JALRGF010000161.1 GCA_023253495.1 Verrucomicrobiales bacterium | reverse complement strand
AGTACGAAATCCTCATCCGCCAGATGATGAACTCAGCCGGAGGCATCTACGCCACCGAGGACGACATTATCCGTGTCATCGGCACCAAAACGTCGTTCACCGGCCCGGCCATCCTCGCCAAATCGCGGTTCGATGCTGAGTACCTCGACGGCCAGTGGGACAACGGGGCGGACGGGACCATGTTCAAGTACGAACGCGTGTACATTCAGACCCAGACCAGCCCGTCCGGACCCGAGGGGTACAAGTACCCCCAGGACTCGACCGGCCCGCCCGGGGTGCCGGTGGTCGGGCTCGGCACGGACAAAGAGCTGTACCGCTGGTGGTGGCTCATCCGGAACAACCGCGCCGAGGATGATTACACCCGCCTGATGCCCGCCGTCACCGCGCTCGGCCGCTCCGGCGCCACCTTTCTCAACGAGACCGCCCCGCTCATCGACGGCGACAACTTCCTGCGCAGCTTCACGCCGGCCAGCCTGTTCGGAGTGGTCGACAACTACAACGACAACGCCCAGCACAACGCCATCTTCTATTTCCCGCCGGGCGGTAAAATGGTCCATATCCCGTGGGATCTCGATTTCCTCGGACAGTCGGATCCGAATGCCTCGCTCACCCAGAACTCCGAGCTCAACAAGTTCCTCTCCAACCCGGCCTGGCGGCGCCTTTACTGGGGTCATGTGCTCGACGTGCTCAACAAGAGCTTCAATGACGCCTCCCTGACGAAATGGGCGACGCACTACAGCCGCTTCGGTGTGAGCATGACCGGCTCACTGACCTACCTGCGCAACCGCGCCATTTACGCCCGCAACCAGGTCAGCACGGCGGTGCCCAGCGTGCCATTTGATCTGACCACGGCCGGCCCGCTGACCGTGGCCACCCCCACCGCCGACATCGCCGGCCGCGGCTGGGTCAATGTCGCCGCCATCCGCCTTCAGGGGACTGCGAGCCCGCTGCCGGTGACGTGGACGGCGGCGAACGCCTGGACGGTCAAGCTGCCGCTGCTTGGCGGCACCCGGACCTACGTGCTGGAGGCGCTCAACCCGGACGGCGCCGTGCTCGCCACCGCCCCGATCACCGTGACTGCGACCGCCGGACCGTTCCCGGCCGGGCCGGGGTCGCTGGTCGTCAGCGAACTCAACTACAATCCGCCCGAGGAAGATGACCTGACCGAATTCGTCGAACTGCTCAACGTGACCGGAGACACGCTGGACCTGTCCGGCTGCCGGTTCGTGGAGATCGACGGGGAAGGCATCAGCTATGCCTTTCCGGCCGGCTACCAGGCGGCTCCGGGGGGCCGTCTGCTCGTCGTGCGCGACCGCGAAGCGATGACCGCGCGTTATGGTGCCGGGCTTCCGCTGGCGCCGGATGTGTTCACCGGCGCGCTCTCGAATGCCGGCGGACGCCTCGTGCTCCTCGCGGCCAACGGCCAGGAAATCTTCAGTTTCCGGTACCGCGACGACATTCCATCGACCGACGGCGGCGGGCGCACGCTGACGCGCGTGCTCAGCACCACCGCACCCAGCGCCGCCGAGGAAACCTGGCGCGAAAGCATGGCTGACTTCGGTACGCCGGGCGGCACCGACGCCTTCGCTTTCGCCGGCACGGCCGAGACCGACGCCGATCAGGACGGATTCAATGCGTTCCTGGAATACGCCTTCGGCACCAGCGATACCGATTCCTCTTCGCTGCCGGGAGCCCCGACCCTGAGTGTCGGAACCGACGGCGTGGCCAGCGTGGTCTGGCCGCTGCGTGCCAATGCCGATGATGCCGCACCGACCACGGAAGTGAGCGGCTCGCTCACCCCCGGCAGCTGGGTGCCCCACACCGGACAACCGGGCAGCGGGCATCAGTATCTCCGCCTGCATCTGCGCCGGCGGTAACCCCCGCCAGTCCACCAACTGCGGAGCGTTGGGTTCACGTAGCGTTGGCTTCCAGCCAACGGGTGAGGCAGGGGATGGCTGGCGGTGCGGTGGCAGGGAGCGGAGAACGGCGGGAGCGGACATGGCGAGGGTGGGTAAGCACAGCGTTCTCCCACAAGCCGCGC
>JALRGF010000747.1 GCA_023253495.1 Verrucomicrobiales bacterium | reverse complement strand
GTGCACAGCGACAAGGGACACGATTCCTTTCTGCTCGAGCCTGAACTGTACACGCCGTTCCTCACCTACGCGCTGGAGGTCGCGCGGGTGGCCCGACAGGCACCCCGGACTCCGTAAGCCGGCAAGCCAGGACTCTCCGGGTCCGGCAGGCCCCGGGCGTGGCAGCTCCGAGGCTCGGCACTCCAGGGCTCAGTAAAAGAGAAACGGCCACCAGTTCTTCATCGGCCGCCCCGCGGCGTCCTTCTGGCGGTTGTTCAAGCCGGGCAGGTCATCCGGATCGTGCCATGGCCCCGGGCCGTCAGCGGCACGGGGCACGGTGGCGCCAGGCTCCGCGGCCGCCACCATGCGGCCGCCGGCGAGGGCGACGGCGACGGCGAGCCCGAGCAGGGCGACGGGGGGACGGAGCGGGGACATGACGGAATCGTCAAAGATCCTTTGGGATGGCCGGTCCGATGGCAATCGAAAACCGGGGGCTCGACTCCCCGTGGAGCACCCGATGGCCTCCTTCATTTCTTCGCGGGTGCGCCGCGCAGGCGCCAGACCATAAGCGGCACGCACGGGTGGACAGGCACTCGGCAAGCATTCTTTGGCAGCGGGACGGGTACTTCGGCACTCCTCCCGTAGTCGGTTTGCAGCACCGTGGTGGAGTCGGGCATCAGGAATCAGGAATCAGGAATGCGGTGGCGATCCCGGAGCGGTTGTTCCTGGCGCTTCAGGGTCCGCCGAAGCCATGCGAGAGCGGAGACGTGGAGTTGGCGGGCCCGTTCGCGGGTGATGCGCAGATGGCGACCGATTTCCTCGAATGACTGGGGCGGACTGCCGTCGAGGCCGAAGCGTTTGTTGACCACGTAGCGCTCGCGTTCCGGGAGCCGGCTGATGACGTTGAGCAGGCAGGCATTCCGATCGGCGACGACCAGACTGGCATCCGGGGCGGCCTGTTCGGTGTCCGGGAGCAAGTCGGCCAAGGTGGTGGTGCGGCCATCGCGGCCACGGACGGGAGCATTGATCGGCACCAGCGGCTGGTTGGCGGCCCGGAGCAGCTCCAGTTTCTGACGGGAAAGACCTGTGGCGGCGGCCACCTCATCGTCGGTCGGCTCGCGGCCGAGTGAATCAGCGAGGATGGCGGCGGTCTGCTGGATCTTGCGAAGCTGGTCGGAGATATGGGCGGGCAGGCGCACGGCGCGGGGCAGTTTTTCGAAGGCGCGGAAGACGGCCTGGCGGATCCACCACGCCGCGTAGGTGCTGAAGCCCGCACCGACCTCGGGGTTGAACTTTTCCACGGCCCGGATCAGTCCTACGTTGCCCTCGGCGATCAGGTCCTCAAATGAGATTCCGCGGCCCTGGAAGCGTTTGGCAATGGCCACGACCAGACGCAAGTTCGCCTCGATCATGCGGTTGCGTGCTTCCAGGTCGTCCGCCTGCACCCGGGCCGCCAGCTTTGTTTCTTCGGCACGGGACAGCAGGGGGTGGTATTGAAGTCGTTCGAAGTACCGATCAAGGGCGGGGCTGTGGGCAAATTCAGTGGCCATGGGTGCGGGGGCGCGGCGGCAGGGGCGTGTCCGGTGGAGCGCTGATCCATAGACGCCAAACATTACGGAATGATGTCGCGCACGGAAAAAACCGGCGGCGACGGCCTCGAAGCACATTCCGAGCGTACCGGCACCACGGGACCTTCGGCCTCGGCGGGCTTCCTCCGGTTGGCATCAAAGGTCCGGAACTCCGCTGAAAGTTCCCCTTTGCGTGATGGCGACGCGTGGTGTTTATCCGCTCTTCGCATGAGCGAACTGCAATACGGAAGGAAATTTCAACGGGTTGTCCTGAAACTGAGTGGCGAGGCACTGCGTGAAAACGGCAGTGCCGACAACATTTCGCCGGAAATCGTCGAGGGCATCGCGGTCCAGATCCGCGAGGCCTGGGAAAAAGGCGTGCAGATCGCCCTGGTGGTGGGCGGCGGCAATTTCTGGCGCGGCGTGACCGCCCAGAACCGCGGCATGGAACGCGCGACGGCCGACTACATGGGGATGCTGGCCACGGTGATGAACGCCCTGGCCATGCAGGCCGCGCTGGAGGCCGAGGGCATCCACACCCGCGTCATCAGCGCCATCCGCATGGACGAGGTGGCCGAGCCCTATATCCGCCGCCGCGCCATCCGCCACCTT
>JALRGF010000574.1 GCA_023253495.1 Verrucomicrobiales bacterium | reverse complement strand
TGATGGCGGCGAAGCGGACGCGGGCATCGGGGTCGGGCGCGGCACTGGCGGCGGCGACGAAACTGCGCGCCATCAGCTCGCGGCGGACCCGGGGGGAGGCGGACCGGGCGAGCGCATTGATGTCTTCCGTATTCGGGCTGCCCTTTTCCAGCAGGGCCCAGAGCGCCTGGATGCGGGCGGCGTCCGGGTACGGGCCGGCGGCGCCGCGGGAGGCGGGTTCCGGTCCGGCCACGAGGTCGCGCAGCGCCTTGGTGGTGGCGGGGGCCAGCGATTCCTTGTCGCCGAGCGACTGCCAGGCGAGATGGCTCTGGGCGAGTGAAGCGCCGCCGAGTTTGGCGACCAATTCGGTCTCGCTGAGCCGGGTGAAATCAGGCACCGGGAATCCCGGTTCGGACTTGCCCTTGAGCCGCCAGATGCGGCCGCGTTTTTTGTCGCGTTCCGGGTGGTTCCGCGGCACCTCGTTGTGGGAAATGATCTTGTTGTACCAATCGACGATATACACCGCGCCGTCCGGTCCGAGGGTCATGGCGACAGGGCGGAACCACGGGTCGCCGGAGACGACGACATCCGGGAGTTTCTCGAGGATCCAGCCGGTGCCGGTGGCTCCGCTGCGGTGCATTTTGATCGCCTGGATGCGATTGGTGATCGGGTTGGCGACGAGCATGACGTCGGACCAGGCCGGCGGGAAGGCGCCTTGGACATCGGTGAGGGCGAGGCCGCTCAGGCCGGTGCCTCCCATGCGGAATTCGGGGGCGATCGACGGGAATTCGGGCCCGTAGCTTTTCCACAGGCCGTTCGAGCAGCCGGGGTAGTTTGCGTATTCGTGGAACGGCATGACCGGGTAGCCGAAGTCGTTGGCTTCCTGGATGAACGTTTCGCCCTCGCCATTCATGACCAGCCCCCAGATATTGCACGGGCCGTTGCTGGTGATGGTGAACTGCGAGCCGTCGGGACGGAATTTCGCCATGCGCGTCTGGTCGAATTTGATCGGCTCCGGCAGGTTCGGGCCGGTCACATTCGAGTAGTTGAATGCGCCCTGGGCCAACCAGAGCCAGCCGCCCGGGGCCCGGGTGAACTGGTGCGGAAACAGGTGGGAATCCTGCACCCCGAAGCCGGCCATCACGACCTCGCGCTGGTCGGCGCGGCCGTCGCCATCGGAGTCGCGCAGAAACACGATGTCCGGCCCGTGCTGAACATAACAACCGTCCCGGTACGGCAGGATTCCCAACGGGATGGCCAGCCCGTCGGCAAACACCGTCGGCTCCTTCGCGTAACGCGGCGCTTCGCCGTCGGTGCCACGGTCGACAATATCATAAACCAATACCGTGTCCTTCGCCTTGCTGGCGTACAGTGCGTCGGCGGCCGCCTGGTTTTCATTGGCATCGACCGGATACTCCAGCGCGGTCATCGTCCAGAGCCGGCCGCGCTCGTCGAAGTGCACGGCGACAAATTTCCCGAATCCTTGGTCGATGTCCTCCTCGACCACCAGTTCCATCTCCAGCCCGGGCGCGACGGAAAAGGCGGCCTTTTCCGCGGCGGCGGGCAACGGCGATTCCGCAGCCGGTTTGGCCGGCTCGGCGGCCCCCTCGCGTTTCGGGCCGTCCGGCAGTTCCTCGATCGTGATGTCCTTGACCTGAACCAACGCCTTGCCGCCGCCGTGAACCTGGATGCCGAATTTGCCGGTCTGCACGATCTTCGGGTCAGCCTCGATGTAATCGACGCCGAGCACGCCGTTGATCCAGGTGGTGACGCGCGGTCCGTCGGCGCGGATCACATACTCGTTCCAGCCGTCCGGTTTGATGACCGGCCGCAGCGCGGTCATGTCCGAGGCGGCCATGAGTTTGTTGCGGCGGCTTTCGTCGTAGATGCCGCCGTACCACGACGGCTCGCCGTAGTCGCACTGGTAGCCGATCATTTCCGAATCGCCCGGCACCCGCTGCGAGCGGATCTGAAATCCGGAATTGAGGAACCCTTCGGTGCCGGTCAGCTTGATCTGGAAGCGGACGATGAAATTCGCGAAGTCCTTCGTGCTGGCGAGAAAATCATTGGCGGTCACCGTCTCGGTGAGCGACCCGCCGGTGAGCGCGCCGTCCTCGACGCGCCAGAGTTTCGGGTTCCCTTCCCAGCCGGCGAGCGTCCTGCCATCAAAGAGCGAGGTTACCCTGGGCCCGGGTGGCGGCGGGGGTTCGGCGACGACAGTGGAGACTCCGGTCCGGAAGGCGACACCGATCAAAGCCACGGCCGCGAGGCGGCCGAGGATCGCAGGGGTTGGGCAGTACATGAGCGCGCATTTTAGAAAGAAGCGCGCCGCGCGCCAGTCCGGATGCACGGCGGCCGGGATCCCATCGGGGCTTTGCCATCAAGAGGGCAAGGGCCGTGAGCCGGCTCCGACTGCCAGCGTCTGTCATCCCTGCGGGGTCAGGTTGGTGTACCGACACGAGTCGGAATCGGCGGGAAATGCGATCGTGCGCCGGCAGTCTGTCTTGCCTGGGCTCTTGCTCTGGCATTCCTCCGGGATGCGTGGCTGCGGGGACGGGAACCGGAGGTCGGCGCTCCGCTCCGACCTCCGGCTATGATCTGGCATCCCTCCGGG
>JALRGF010000544.1 GCA_023253495.1 Verrucomicrobiales bacterium | reverse complement strand
CGCCGCCACCGAAGACCCGGAAATCCTCACCCGCATCAGCCAGTACGAAATGGCCTTTCAGATGCAGGCGAGCGTGCCGGAACTGATGGACGTCTCCAAGGAGCCGGCCTCGGTCATGGAAGCGTACGGGGCGACGCCCGGTGACGGCTCGTTTGCCAGCAACTGCCTGCTGGCCCGACGCCTGGCCGAGCGCGGGGTGCGCTTCATCCAGCTGTACCACCGCGACTGGGACCATCACGGCAACCTGAAGGCGGACATCAAGACAAAGATTGAGGAAGTCGACCGCCCGGCTGCCGCGTTGATCCGCGACCTGAAGCAGCGCGGCATGCTGGAGGACACCCTGGTCGTCTTCGGCGGCGAGTTCGGCCGCACCCCGATGTCGCAGGGCGGCAGCGGCCGCGACCACCATATCAAAGGGTTTTCGATGATGCTGGCCGGCGGCGGGGTGCGTGGCGGCATGGCATTTGGCAACACTGATGAACTTGGCTACGCGGCGGTGGAAAACCCGGTGTCCGTGCACGACCTGCATGCCACCCTGCTCCACCTCTTCGGTATCGAACACACGCGCCTGACCTACAAATTCCAGGGGCGCAATTTCCGCCTGACCGACGTTTCCGGTGAGGTCGTGCGGCCGATCCTGGCGTGAGCGGGGGAGCGGCCGACCGCCGGCTCAGAGCAAGCCGGCCGCCGACAGAGCCGCCTCCACCACCCGCCGGGCGTCCTTGCCGGCGAGGCCGTCGCCCAGCACCAGACACGCGTAGGCATATTTCCGGCCGTTGCTTTCGACAAATCCGACCAGCCATCCCATGTCGAAGTCGACTTCCGCCTGCGGGCCGCCGGGACCGCGGCGCAGTCCGCTGCCGGTCTTGCCGTAGAGAGTGCCGTGTGTGGTGGAGACGAGTTTCATGACGTCGGTCAGCCGGGCCACCGATTCCTTTTTCACCGGCAGTTCCCCGCGGATCAGACGGCAGATGAGACGTGCCTGCTCCCGCGGCGTGATGAGGATGGTCGGTTGGCCGGCGCGCGGCAGCCAGAAGGCATCGGGTCGTCTGCATTGGTCCTTGTTCCCGTAGCCGAGTTTTTCCAGCCATGTCTGCATATGTTCCGGCCCGATTTTCCGGGCCAGCGCCTGAAAGGCCGGCACGCAGGACACTGCAAATGCCGAGCGCCACGACTGATCGGCATTCCATGCGGTGAACGCCCGCTCCTCCCGGTCCCATTTCCAGAACGGCTCGTCCGGCTCTGTGATCCATCCTTCCTCCAGACCGATCAATGAATTCCAGATCTTGAAAGTTGAACAGGGACCGAACGCGGTATCGGCGGTGGCTGGCCCGGAGATGACTTCCTCGCCTGTCGCGCACTCCCGCACCACCAGGGCCCCGTCCACGCCGCCCATGGCCGCCCGCAGGCCGGCTTCGGTCACCTCGGCCGGCGCCGCGCCGAGGGTCAGAAACCCTGCCAGCAGACAACCGAGGAGCCTGATGTTTTTTTCCATCCGGCCACAGAACACGGAAAGAGCGGCGGAGACAAGGGCGACCCGACACAGACATGGGGCTGTGGGAGTGCGGGCCCGGCACTGCCTGTCGGAACGAGGACGTCGCAACGGCGCGTGGCGGGGGCTGGCGGCTTGGCATTTTTATAATGGGCGGAGCGCGATGACCTCATGTATCACTGGAGGTATGCATCGCCTGATTTCCGGGGTGGCCGCCGTGGCGGTGGCTCTGACGGTGGCCGCTCCGGCGGCCGAGGTTTCTTTGCCTCCGGTGCTGCAGCCGTGGAAAGACTGGGTGCTGCAGGATGTGCCCGCGCCGCACAGCCCGCCGCGCTTTGATGACGCGACGCGGCGGCTGCCGGTGTGGCCGGCGGTGCTGGAGCTGGGCGTCGGGGCGACCGGCGGCGTCTTCACCCTCGAGGTCACGGTGTTTGACCGGTCGCGGGTCGCCCTGCCGGGGGGGGCGGACCATTGGCCCCAGGAAGTGACCGTCGATGGGCAGGCGGTGGCCGTGACCCGCCGGGAGACGGTCCCGGCCGTCACGTTGCCGCCGGGCCGTCACAAACTGGCCGGCCGTTTCCGGTGGGAGGCGCTGCCTGAAAACCTGTCGATCCCGCCGGAGATCGGTGTGCTGCGGCTGGCCCTGGAAGGGGAGGCAGTGGAGGCGCCGAGCTGGGATGGCGAGGGGCGGCTGTGGCTGCGGCGGACGCCATCCGCGGCCGCGGACCAGGACCAGCTGGGAGTGAAAGTGTACCGATTGTTCCGGGATGGCATTCCGATGTGGCTGACGACCGCGGTGGAATTGACCGTGACCGGCCAGAGTCGCGAGGTCGATCTCGGCCATGCCCTGCCGGACGGCTGGCAGGTGGCCAAGGTCGAATGCCCGCTGCCGTGCCTGGTGGACGACGCCGGATTGATGAAGGTGCAGGTGCGTCCGGGCACGTGGACCGCCACGCTGACCGCTTACCGCACGCGCCCGCAGGAATCAGTCGGGTATGCCGCCGGCACACGGCCGCTGGTGGCGGCGGAACTGGTGGCGTTTCAGCCGGACCCGGAACTGCGGGTGGTGGAATGCGCCGGCCTGGAGGCGGTTGATGCCACCCAGACGACCTTTCCGGCCGACTGGCGGAGGTGGCCGGTATTTGCGTGGACGACGGCACAGCCGTTCCGGCTGGAGGAAAAGATGCGCGGCATGGGCATGGAAAAACCGGCCCCCCCGGAATTCCGGCGCGAACTCTGGCTCGATGAGGACGGGGCCGCGCTGACGTTCCGCGATTTCATCGAGGGCAGTGCCCAGCAGGTCTGGCGGCTCGACGCGAGCCCGGGGCAGGAACTCGGTGCGGTCAAAGCGCAGGGCACGGCCCAGCTCATCACCCGCAATCCGCGCACCGGCCAGCCGGGGGTGGAAGTGCGCGACCGCCAGCTCTCGCTCGAAGCCACCGGACGCACCCCGGTCGGCGC
The DNA here is from genome assembly GCA_023253495.1 of Verrucomicrobiales bacterium. GTDB lineage: Bacteria > Verrucomicrobiota > Verrucomicrobiia > Verrucomicrobiales > V1-33 > CAJBME01. The sequence goes on along the minus strand of JALRGF010000544.1, from coordinate 3,060 downwards.
CGTGCTGCCCGCCACCGGCTGGGACACGGTGGCCGGGCGCGTCGAATGCGAATGGCACCTGCCGCCGGGCTGGCGGCTGATCGCCTTGTTCGGCGCCGAATGGGTCGAGGGCGACTGGCTGACGGCGTGGTCGCTGCTGGATGTGTTTCTGCTGCTGGTTTTTTCGCTGGCGGTGCAGCGGGTCTGGGGGTGGCGGGCCGGGGTGGTCGCTTTCGGGGCGTTTGTGCTGGCGTACCATGAACCGGGCGCGCCGCGCTGGGCGTGGTTGTGGCTGGTGGTTGCCCTGGCGGCCGGCCGGGCTTTGCTGGGGGTGCGGCATCGGCTGGCGCGGCGCTGGCCGCTGGTGGTCGGTCTGGCGGTGCTGGGGTTGCTGTGGTCGCTGGTGCCTTTTGTCACGCGCCAGGTCACCGGGTTGCTGTATCCGCAGCTGGAGCGCATGGAGTCCGGGGCGGGGCGGTGGGGCGGGCGGATGGTGGATACCGTGACGATGGCCCGACGTTCCCATGAATTCAAAAGTGCACCGGCTCCTCCCGCCGCCGACACCTCGAACGTCCGGCAGGCCGTGCGCAACAGCAATCTGGTGTATGAGCAGTCGGCCCAGATCCAGACCGGGCCGGCGGTTCCCCAATGGAGCTGGCGCTCGGTCCGCTACGGATGGAACGGCCCGGTCAAGGCCGGCCAGTCGGTGCGACCGATCCTGCTGTCGTCCGGCTGGCAGCGTTCGCTCATCGTGCTGCGGTTGGCGCTGCTCGGGGCGTTGCTGTATCTGCTGCTGCGACCACCCGCGGGAGCTTCTCCGGCGGCGCCCTTGCCCGCTGCGCCCGCTGCGCCCGATGCGCCCGATGCGCCGGTGGTGCCGCCCGGACCGGCTGCGCCGCCGCCGCTGCCGGTCGTGCTGCTGGGCGTCCTGCTCGGCCTTGCCGGAGCGCCCCGAACGGTCGCCCAGGAACCGATGGAACGCACGGTCCCGCCGGCCAGCCGGCCCGCGGGATCACCAGCCGATGCTGTGCTGCCGTCGTCCGAGTGGCTCAACGCGCTGCGCGACCGTCTGCTGAAGGCGTCGGATGCCTTCCCGCACGCGGCGGAAATGGCCGCGGCCACAGTCACGCTCGACGGCCGGCGTCTGGAGGCTGTTTTCGAGGTGCATGCGGCGCTGGAGGTGGCGGTGCCGCTGCCCGGGCGGCTGCCGGCGTGGTCGCCGCTCTCGGTGCGGATCGACGGCCAACCGGCGGCGGCCGTGCAGCGGCTCGACGGCCATGTCTGGGTGGTGGTGCCCCCGGGCGTTCACCGGCTCTCGCTCACCGGCCTGATTCCGCCCGGCCGGGAATGGGAATGGTCGTTCCCGCTGGTGCCACGCCACCTCGAAGTCACCGCCCCCGGATGGTCGGTCAGCGGGTTGCGGCCGAACGGGGTGCCGGAAAGCCAGATTTTTTTCACCGAGTCGCAGGCCGGGGCGGCGGCGGCGGCGGCCTACGACCGCCGGGATTTCCAGCCGCTGCTGGCCATCGAGCGGCACCTTGAGCTCGGGCTGGTCTGGCGGGTGCGCACGGTGGCGCGGCGGCTGACCGACCCCGGCACGGCCGTGGCCCTGACGGTGCCGCTGCTGCCGACCGAGCGCCTGCTGACGTCGAACCTGACGACCGCCGACCGCCGGGTCGAGGTGCGTCTCGGGGCGCAGGAGGAGTCGCTGGAATGGCAGAGCGAACTGACCCCCGGCGAAACCCTGACGCTGCAGGCGGAGGACGCCGACCGGTGGGTCGAACGCTGGCACCTGGAGGCGTCGCCGGTCTGGAATGTGGCCATGGATGGCCTGGCTCCGCTTTACCTCAACGCCGAAAGATCGCTGGTCCCGGTGTGGCGACCATGGCCCGGTGAATCCGTCACCCTCAAGGTCACCCGTCCCGAAGCCATCCGCGGGCAGACGATGACGGTGCGCGAGGTGGCGTACGACACCCGGCTCGGCGGCTACCAGCGCAGCGCCCGCCTGACCCTCGACGTCCACGCCAGCCTGGGCCACGAACTCGGAATCCCGCTGCCGGCGGATGCCGAAGTGACCGGACTGACCAGCGACGGCCAGCGGGTTCCGGTCCGCCTCGACGGCGGCCGGGCACTCATTCCGGTGCGGCCCGGCGAGCAGTCAATCGCCCTCGAATGGACCGCGGCCCGCCCGTTGTCGGCTCGCGACGGCGCCGAGCCGCTCCGCCTGCCGGTCGAAAGCGCCAATGTCACCGCGACCATTGCCGTGCCGGCCCAGCGGTGGGTGCTGTGGGCGGACGGCCCGCAGCGCGGACCGGCGGTCCGTTTCTGGGCCCTGATCGTCTGCGCGCTGGTCTTTGCCTGGGGCCTGGGGGCCGTGCCCCTGCCCACCCTCCGACGCTGGGAATGGGCGCTGCTGCTTGTCGGGCTGACCCAGACATCCCTCGTCGGGGCGTTTTTCTTTGTTCTCTGGATTTTTGCGCTGGCCGCCCGCGGCCGCTACGGACCGCACACGCGGTCGTGGATCGGCTTTGACCTCGGCCAGCTCGCGCTCGCCTTCGGTGCCGTCATTGCCGCGGTGGTCCTCGTCAGCGTGCTGCACGTCGGCCTGCTCGGCGGGCCGCGCATGTTCATCAGCGGCGAAGGATCCAACGCCTCGCTGCTCCGGTGGTTCCAGCCGCGCAGCGGACCGGACCTGCCAGCGCCTTCGGTGGTTTCGGTGTCGATCTGGTTCTACCGCCTGCTCATGCTCGCCTGGGCTCTCTGGCTCGCCCTTGCCCTTCTCCGCTGGGTGAAATGGGGGTGGCAGCAGTTCACCGCCGGCGGCCTCTGGCGGGAACGTCCGAAAAAAACGTCCAAAGCTGCCACAACATGAAGCCGGGGGCTTGAATTCCGGGTCAGCCTCGCCGGGGGGCGTTCACTCCGGATGTGGGAGACACTCCGGAAGCGGCAGATACCCATTGATTTCACGGGAAGCATGGCTTGGCCCGGATCAAGGCTCTGGCATCCCTCCGGGATGCGTGGTGAGGCCCACGGGATCCGGAGGTCTCCGCGGGGCTCCGACCTCCGGCTATGGGCTTTCAT
>JALRGF010000506.1 GCA_023253495.1 Verrucomicrobiales bacterium | reverse complement strand
GCCGGAGGTCGGAGCCGCGCGCAGACCTCCGCTTCCCGTCCGCCGAGCCATGCATCCCGGAGGGATTCCAGTGACAGGGCCACACTGAGCGAGCCGGCCCGCGCACCGCACACCCCGCCGATTCCGGCCCCCGCGGCCGGGACTCCAACTCCGCGGCATTCGCAGCGGCGTGCTGTTGGTGTCGCGCCCGAAAAGGCGGAGGCGTCGGCCTGGTATGGGAGCTCTTGAACCCGTCAATGACATCCACTCCCCGCCCCATGCCCCACCCGCCTCAGCGGCTCTTTGCTGCTGGGTTTCCGCCACCGGCAGGCGTGCCTGCCGGCGCACCGGCGGACGCCGCCGGCTTTTGTTCAGCGGGTGGGTTCTCCGCCGGCCGGTCCGCCGCCGGTTCCACCACGCGCACCGACTCGATGACCACGTCGCTCAGCGGAACGCCCTTGAGTGGCATCGGCCGGTGCTGACCGGTACCCAGGAGTCCCTGAACCTCGCGCACGCCGGTTGGCACCCCGTTGATCTGCATGACAACGTCCAGCCCCTTGGTGACGCGCCCGAAAACGGCGTACCCGGCCGCAGCGGGCGAGTGGTCGAGCAACTCATTGTCCCGGCAGTTGATGAAAAACTGGGCGGTCGCGGTGTCCGGGGCGTCGGTCCGGGCCATGGCAATCGTGCCTTCCGCGTTCTTCAGGCCGTTGTCCGCCTCGTTGCGGATCGGCTCACCGGTCGGCTTCTCGACCAGCTGGTCGCCCTGCTTGGCGAATCCCCCGCCTTGAACGATATACCCGCCGACGACGCGGTGGAATACTGTGCCGTCATAGTGGCCGGCGGCGGCATATTTGAGGAAGTTGGCCACCGTGACCGGAGCCCGCTCCGGGTCCAGCTGCAGCGAGATCGTGCCCATGGACGTGACGATTTCGACCACGGGGGCGGGCGCGGGGGCCGCGTCCGGCTTGGCTTCCTCCCCGGAGGCAGACCCGGCCCGGGTTTCCGAAAACCCGGGGCCCGGCAGCCCGATGGCTTGAAGAATCAGGGCCCATGACAAAAAATTCCGACGATGCATGCCTCGGTAGCGTCCGGGCCGGCCACTCTTGTCTGGCCGCAGGAACACCTCCCGGAACCGCCCCACCCCGCTCCCCGGAGGATCTGTTTCCCCGACACCCGTCCCACCCAGGCTCTCCCAGCCGTTTTCCATGCTCAGCGTTTCCCCTCCGGCCCGGCGGGCCGTTCCGGCGCGTCCGCCACCTCCGGCGGCCCGGACGGCGCCACCGGAGCATCATCGGTCACCGGCCAGGGCGCATTCATGTTCAATCGCGCCGGGGGATGCAGCACCGTGTAGCGCCGGGCGTCCGCCGGATTGACCGAAAAATAATTGTACGTCAGCGGCACCACCGTCAGACACAGGCTGTTTTCCGGAAGCGGGCTGATATGGAGCACCGAGGCGAACGATTCATTCGTATCGAGCACCAGATCATCCCCGTAACTGAGGCGCTCACGCGGCAAGGAGTCGGTCGGAAAGACAAACTCAATCGACACATTCGGCAGATCCACCGACCGGGCGCGCACTACCAGCCCCGAAGTGAACGGCTGGGCCTCGGTGAGGTTTTCCACTTTGTAAATCCGATAGTGGCCTCGCACGTAGACCGGCGGCGCGTCGTCGTAATTGCGAATATAGCTTCTTTTGAACAGGTCATTCTGCACCGCCCTCTCCCCATCGGTAAACCGCGAATATTTGCTGAAGATGTCCTCGGCGGTGTGGAATTTCCCCTGCGGCACCGTGCGCTCGTTGAATTTCTTGAGCGGCGGCAGTTTCTCGAACTTCGCCAGCAGCCGGTAGTTCCGGGGTTTCTCCGGATGGCGGAAAATATACAGGCTGCTCAACCAGCTGAAGGTGGTCAGCGCCAGCAGAACAAAAATGGCCATCGTCCACCAGAACAGCCCGGCATCTCCGCGCGCCGCCGGCAGGGACCGGGCCGGCCGCGCATACGGACTGCGGCTTCCGCTCATGAATTCGACGTGCAGGCGGCGCATGGCGTGGACAGGACTCAGGTCAGCGGCGGAGCCTCCGGCGCTCCGGCCTCAAAGGACGTGCCGCACCCGCAGCTGCGCACCGCCCGCGGGTTGACCACGCGGAAGCCGGCGTCGTTCAGAGAATCCACATAATCCAGCTGCACCCCGTCGAGCAGGACCGCGCTCGGCGCATCCACCAGCAGCCGGATGCCGTCCTGCTCGATGACGGTATCGCCGGGCGCCGGGGCATCGACCTTCATGATGTACTGCCAGCCGGCACACCCGCCTTTCTCGACCCCCAGCCGCAAGCCCCAATCATCCCCGACCTGCGGTTCGGCAAGCAGGACACGCAGCTGATGAACAGCTTCTGGAGTGGCGGTAATCACGGCGGGTGTCGGTCAGAGGGAAATTTGCACAGAAAATTTCCCCTTGGCGAGCAGGATTCAGCATTACTCTCATGTCGTCCGCGCCGTGTCCACTGACAGAAAACAGTTTTTCCGCCATCGGCAGCCCAGGACCCGCCCCGCTTTCCTTTGTCTATGGCCAGAATCCGCGTGCTGCCCGACGTGCTCGCCAGCCAGGTGGCGGCGGGCGAGGTGGTCGAGCGCCCGGCCAGCGTGGTCAAGGAGCTGGTGGAAAACAGCGTGGATGCCGGCGCCCGGCAGATTGAGGTACGGATCGACCGCGGCGGCACCGCCCTGATCCGGATTTCCGACGACGGCAGCGGCATGGCCCGCGACGACGCCCGGCTCGCCCTCGAGCGCCACGCCACCAGCAAGCTCCGGGAAGCGTCCGACCTCGCGGCCATCCGCACGCTCGGTTTCCGCGGCGAAGCCCTGCCGAGCATCGCCAGTGTCTCGCGCTTCACCCTCGCCACCCGCGAACCCGAGGCCCTCGCCGGCACCGAAATTATCGTCGACGGCGGCACCGTGCGCGAGATCCGCGACTGGGGCGGCGCTCCCGGCACCGTCATGGAAGTCCGCGACCTCTTTTACAACGTGCCGGCCCGCCGCAAATTCCTCCGCAGCGAAAATACCGAGTTCGGACATATCGAACAAACCGTGCGCGTCCAGGCGCTCGCCCACCCCGAGGTCGGCTTCACCCTGCTGCGCGACAGCCGCATCCTCCTCCAGCTGCCGTCCCGCGCCCCCCTGCACGCCCGTATCGCCGGCCTCATCGGCCCCGAACAGGCCGCCACCCTGATCGAACGCCCGCCCATCGAACGCGGCGGCCTGCGCGTCCACGGCTGGCTCTCCACCCCCGGCCGCGGTCGCGCCGACCGCTCGCTCAGCCTCGTCTTCATCAACCGCCGCCCGGTCGAAAACCCCGCCCTCTCCCACGCCCTGCGCGCCGCCTACGGCGACTCCCTCGCCCGCGGCCAGCACCCGCTCTGCTTCCTCTTCATCGAAATGGATCCGGCCGCCGTCGACGTCAACGTCCACCCGGCCAAAAAAGAAGTCCGCTTCCGCGACGGTCTGGGCGTGCAGTCGGCCCTGGCCAGCGTGCTCCAGGAATGCCTGCGCCCGGCCAGCGCGCCCGGGCTCCCCGCCGGCACCAACGCACCCCCGATCAGCCCATTCCCCACCGGCCCCGAACGCCCCTGGCTCTCCCGCAGCGAGCGCAAACCGTTCGAAGGACCATTCCCGTTTCCCGGGGAATCTCCCGCCGCCACACCCGCCGCGCGGCTCGCCCCCCCGCCAGTCCAAAGACCCCTGCCGCTGACACCCGGCACGGCCGCCGACGTCACACCGCCGGTCGGCGCATCCGCGCTGCCATCCGCCACATCCGCCACATCCGCCGGCTCCCGTGCCCCGGCCGACGCCGCCAACCCGCCGCCGCCACCACCCCCCGGAACCCAACAGCCGCTCCCCGCAGAACCCTCGGTCGACGCGGCCTGCGCGGCCGCGCCGACGACTCCCGTCTTCCGCCCGCTCGGCTTGCTGGCCCAGACGTATGCCGTCCTCGAAAGCGACGAAGGCCTGGTCCTGATGGACCTGCGCGCCGCCCACGAACGCGGT
>JALRGF010000470.1 GCA_023253495.1 Verrucomicrobiales bacterium | reverse complement strand
CCCTTCCTCACGTCCGGAACCCTTGACCGCCGGCGTCCCCGGCGTCCGGGGTTTCGCCTTTCCCTCCTCGCGCGCCGCACGCGAAACCGTCTTTTCCCCCGCCTTGGCCACCGCTCCACCCTTCGGCGCCTTCGCCACTTTGGACGTGCCCTGAGCCACCGCTGCCGGGGGACGCGACGTCGCCGGCTTGCCGGACGCCGGCTTGCCGGACGTCGGGGCTTTGACCGTCGACCCCGGGGACGACGTCACCTTCCGACCCGGAACCCCGTCGCGTGCGGCCGTTTTGGTCTTCGACACCGCGGCCGCCGCTGTCTGCTTTTTCACGGCAGCCGCGGGCTTCTTCGCCGACGATCCCGCGGGAGGTTTGGAGGGCGACGTTGGCGCCTGGGCGCAGACAGGATCGGAAAAGCCACACCAGAGGGCCACACTCAGCAGGGCCAGCGGGCCGGTAAGAATCGAATTTCCAAGCACCCCGGAAGATTATCTAAGAAATCCGTAATTTCAAAGAAAATTCAGGAGTCCTTCAAAAACTTTCACGGTTTCTCATGCTTTTTTCAAATTCCCCGACCCTCCCGCCCGCCACCACCGCCAGTCCGCTTCAGTGTCGATATCCGTCAGGGTCGGCAGTTCGTGGAGAGAGATTCCCGCCGTGCGGGCGGCGTGGCGGGTGGCCTCAAGGGTCTGTGAAGAACTCCATGGAATGTTGTCAAAAAGAGCTGGGCAGATTGTTTTTACGCCAATCAAGTAGTAACCGCCGTCCCGGGTCGGCCCCACCACACCCGCTTTTTTTTCCAACCCCGCAAATGCGGCCGCCAATCCCCCGGCCGTCAGCTCCGGGCAATCCGTCCCGATAGCACAAACAGCAGAAAATCCCTGCTCAAACCCCTGATTCATAGCCCATTGCAAACGTTTTCCTAGATCTCCATCCGGCTGCGCCACCCAGCGCGGCGGATCCTCCCAACGGCCCACCACTGGGGACAGCCAGGACCGGACGGCGGCGGCGGACTCGGCGGGGTCAAAATACAGCCACACCCTTCTTGGCACCGCGCCTTCCCGACTCTTCCGCCCGCTTTGGACCCACTTTCCTACGGCTTCCAGAGTGATGGCGACCAGGTCGCGATACACCGCCGCTGCCGCATCCCCTCCGATCCCGGAGGCCAGACGCGTCTTCACCCGTCCGGGTTCCGGATACTTCAGAAACACCACCAGAAGCTCCCCGCCCCGGTCCTCAGAATTCATCATGAGATCAGCAATGTTGGAAATTCGGGAAAACCAAAACAAATCATTGCCGACCCCCCCGGAAAAGTCTAAAATTTCCCCGTCCCCAGCGTCGGCCACCTCCCTGCAGGAGTCAGCCTGCCGGGCTGGGGTGCTTCCGCCCTCTTTTCCGCCGCGACCATGGACCGCCGCCCGCCCCGACGCCAGCAAAACGAACCTCCGACGCACTTCGAGACGCCCTGGGGCAGCGTGGGCGGCCTCGCGCTGCTCGTCCTCGGCATCGCCGGCTACCTGTCCCTGGTCTCCTACGATCCCAATGACATCCACAACGATTGGGCGCTGTGCGGGTCGCTGGCGACCACCGACCGGCCGAACGATCCGGCCAACAACGTGATCGGCCCGGTCGGGGCGTTTCTTGCCGGCTGCCACCTGCTTCTTTTTGGCGCGGCGGCTTACCTGCTGCCCACCGCCCTCGTCTGGTTCGGAGTGTCGATGCTCGTTTCGCGCCTCCGACTGACGGCCCGCGCGCTGGGCGGACTTTTTCTGGTCATGCTTGCCGCGCCGGCGCTGCTCAGTGTCCAGGGGACGTGGCTGCGTGACTGGGCCTTCGAAAACAAGATCCTCCAGGCCAACCCGGGCGGCGGACTCGGCTGGATCCTCGGCGACAAATGGCTCGCTGCCAGCATCGGCCGCATCGGCGCCCTTCTGGCCCTGACCGGCCTTTACCTCACCGGCCTGATCATGGTCACCGGCCTGCACCCGGTCCACTTTTTCACCCTCTGCCGGGAAAGCGTCGATGAATGGATGGTCCGCTGGCGTGAAAGCCGCGAACGCGCGGCCGAACCGGTTCCCGCCTTCGCTTCGCCCGTGCCCGCCGGCCTGCTTGAAGACCGCCCCGCCCCACGCCGCAGCCGCAAAACGCCGGCCTCCGCAGACCCGCCGTATCAACGCCCGCCCGCCGCCGCCGATGACGACCTGATCATCCCCGGCGACGAGGTGATCACCTCGCTCGGCCTCGACGCCCCCGCCCCCACCCGCGCGGCCCGCACCCCGCGCTCCGGAAAATCTGCCGGCTCCGGACCGGAAGCCCCGCCGGTCCAGCTCGACCTCGGCCTGCCCGCCAAACCGGAACCGAAAATCATCGATTCCTCGGAGCGTACGGCCCCGCCTGACCAACGCCCGTCGCTCGCCGACATCCGCCGCAAAGCCCGCGAACAGAGGGCGGCCGCCGCCCCCGCCGGCGCCAGCCTGGGCAGCGGAGCCACCCCGGAGTTCGCCGACTACGAATTGCCGGACCTTGACCTGCTGGCCCAGGAGGAAAACAGCCAGCACAAACCCGCCGACAAGGCCGCCCTGCTCGCCACCCAGCAGATCATCATCCGCACCCTCGATACTTTCGGCATCAAGGTCGCTCCGGGGGACATCACCCGCGGCCCGACCATCACGCGATACGAAATCTACCCGGAGGAAGGCTTGCGCGTCAACCGCATCGCCGCCCTCGAGGACGACCTGGCCCGCACCACCAAGGCCGAACGGATCAACATCCTCGCCCCCATCCCCGGCAAAGACACCGTCGGCATCGAAATCGCCAATATCGACAAGGTGCCCGTCCCCATGCGCGAACTGCTCGAGGACCCCGCCTTTTCCAATGGCAAAGCCAAACTGCCCCTCGCCCTGGGCAAGGACGTCTACGGCCACACCATCGTCGGTGACCTCGCCTCCATGCCCCACCTGCTCGTCGCCGGCGCCACCGGCTCGGGCAAATCGGTCTGCATCAACTCCATCATCAGCTCGCTCCTCTTCCAGTTCACCCCGGAACAACTCCGCTTCATCATGATCGACCCCAAGGTGGTCGAAATGCAACACTACAACGACCTCCCCCACCTCGTCATCCCGGTCGTCACCGACCCGAAAAAGACCCTCACCGCCCTCAACTGGGTGGTCAATGAAATGGAAGCCCGCTACCGCGTCTTCGCCGACGTCGGCGTGCGCACCTTCGAAGCCTGCAACAAACGCGAACGGCCCGCCCCGCCCGAA
>JALRGF010000403.1 GCA_023253495.1 Verrucomicrobiales bacterium | reverse complement strand
GCTTCGGCCAGGCGGTCGTCCGTCTCGTCTCTCCATGCGCACTCTTCCTGAGCGGTCGGGAAGAATGATCCCGCGGACCGGAAAGAGCCGGAGCGCTCGACCGCCGGGATGCGGCGGGAGCGGTCCGGTGATTTCAGGCGGCGGGGCATGGGGTGGCGGGAGGACGCTTCAGTCGGAGAGGGCGGGAGTGGCGGGGGTGCCGGGATCGGGTTCGACCCAGCGGCCGTGCTCCTTGATGAGATCGACCAGGCGTGAGACGGCCTCGGCCTCGGGGATGTTGAATTTGACCGCCTGTTTGCCGACGTAGAGGTTGATTTTGCCCGGGGCGCCGCCGACGTAGCCGAAGTCGGCGTCGGCCATTTCGCCGGGGCCGTTGACGATGCACCCCATGATAGCGATTTTGACGCCCTTGAGGTGGACGGTGGCGGCTTTGATGCGGGCGGTGGTTTCCTGGAGGTTGAACAACGTGCGCCCGCAGCTCGGGCAGGCGACATAATCGGTCTTGAAGATTCTCGCTCCGGACGCCTGCAGGATGTTGAAGGCGAGCCGCAGCGACTGGCCCGGTGCCTCCTCACCCTGCACGAGAATGGCGTCGCCGAGGCCGTCGCAGATCAACGACCCGAGGGTGGTGCTGGACGACAGCAGGGTGTCGAGAAAGGGAGTGGGGGAGGATCCGCCAGGGTCGGGGGCTGCCGGGTGCAGCGTGTCCTTGAGCAGCAGCGGGGCGGAAGACCCGGCCTCGGCGAGTCGCGCCGCGAGCAGACGGAACGCCGTGATCACCGGCAGATCAAGGCCGTCGCCAACCGTGACCAGCGCGTCGGGCGGCAGGCCGGCCGGCAGCGGCTCGCGCGGATCGACCGCGACCAGCGGGCTGTCGTCGACGACGAAGTCCGGTTTGAAGTCGCCGAGGCGGTCGATCTTGTGGGCGAGGCGGTCGAAGGTCGCCCGGGTCACCGCCACCTTGATGGCCTCGTCGCCGCCGAGGGCGACCGGACGTCCGTTCAGGCCGGTCACTTCAAGCCGGGTCGATTTCCGCCGCGCGTAGGCAAACGGATCGAACGGCAGGCAGGATGGCGTCGGAAAATCAGCGGCCTCAGCGGACATGGGGCCTCACCATACGGATTTCCCGCGGTTTGCCAGTCCCGGCACCCCGGGGCTTTCCGGGACACCCCGGGATTGCCGAGAGCGGGGCTTTTTGTCATGGTGAGGGATGTTTTTGATGCGATATGTCCGGTCCGCGGGGGCTGCGGTGGTCTGTGGGTGCGGTGTGCTGGTGGCCGCAGAGCCATTTCCCGCTCCCTACGACACCCAGCCGATGATTGTGCCGTTGTTGCCGGCGGAGGCAGCACTGGCCAAAATGGAGCTGCCGGAAGGATTCCGGGCGACCGTCTTTGCGGCCGAGCCGGACGTGAACAACCCGATTGCCTGTTGCTGGGACGATCGCGGGCGGCTGTGGGTGGCGGAAAATTTCACGTATGGGGACGACGCCGAGCGGTATAATTTGAAGTTGCGTGACCGGATCCTGATTTTTGAGGACACCGACAACGACGGGGTGCACGACCGGCGCACGGTATTCACCGACCGGGTGCAGATGCTGACGAGTATTGAGCGCGGGCTGGGCGGCGTCTGGGCGGTGGCTCCGCCGCATCTGTTGTTTTTTCCTGATGCGGACAACGACGATGTGCCGGACGGGCCGCCGCAAGTGGTGCTGGACGGATTCAGCACCGAGGCGGCGAGCCGCCACACCTTTGCCAACGGCCTGAAGTGGGGCCCGAACGGCTGGCTGTACGGCCGTATCGGCATCAGCAGCACCAGTCATATCGGGCGGCCCGGCTGCCGGCCGGACGAGCGGGTCGGCACGGCGGGTGGTCTGTGGCGGTATCATCCGGGGCAGCAGGTGGTTGATGCCGTCTGTGCCGGCACAACCAACCCGTGGGGTCACGACTGGGACGAGCACGGCGAATTGTTTTTCATCAACACAGTGATCGGGCACCTGTGGCATGGGGTGCATGGGGCTCATTTCAAACGCATGCACGGCCTCGATCTGAACCCGCGCGTCTACGACCAGATCGACCAGATCGCGGATCACTATCACTGGGACACCGGGGGGCAGTGGCAGGACTCAAGGCCGGAGGCGCCGGGGGGGGCGATTCCGGCGGACGCGCTCGGCGGCGGCCACGCTCACGTCGGCATGATGATCTATCAGGGAGTCAACTGGCCGGTCGCCTACCGCGGCAAAGTGCTCACCACCAACCTGCACGGGCGCCGGGTGAACGTCGAGCGCCTCGAGCCGCAGGGCAGCAGCTATGTCGGGCGCCACGAACCCGATATCCTCCGCTCCGGCGACGTCTGGTTCCGCGGCATCGACCTCACCTATGGACCGGACGGCGGGGTGTATGTGCTCGACTGGAGTGATGTCGGCGAGTGCCATGAAAGCGACGGGGTCCACCGCAACTCCGGGAGGATTTACAAAGTGGTGCATGGCACGCCGGTGCGGCCGATCGAGACCGATCTGGCCAAGGTTGATGCGCAAGGCCTGGCCCGCCTGCATCTCAGTGACAACGAATGGCTGGTGCGGATGGCCCGCTGGCACTGGCGCGAACGGCAGCACCGAGGCGAGGAAATGAAAGAGGCGGAGGACGCGCTGGCCCGGTTGGTGGCGGATCAGCCGTCGCCGCGGCTGCGCCGGCAGGCGTTGTGGACGTCGGTGTATGCCGGCTCCAAACGGGCGGAGGCCGACCTGCAGGCGGCCATGGAGGTGCCTGACCTGCGACCGGTGGTCATTCCGTTGCTCGGTGATGCGGCGTTGCTGGCGGCGCGGGCCGGCCGCGAGCCGACGGTTCTTTCCGGTGCGGTGCGCCAGCGCCTGCTGGAGGCGGCCGGGGAGGCTGGCTCGCCGCCATTGCGGCTGAAGCTGGCCAGTTTGGCGATCAAGCATCCGGAGTCGGCGCAGCCGTGGCTGGAGCGCTTGCTGGGTCATGCGGCGGATGCGGACGACCGTTTCCTGCCGTTGATGTACTGGTACGCATTGATGGATCTGCCGCCGGAGCGGGTGGCGGCATTTTTTGCCGGGTGCCGGGTGCCGCTGGTGCGACAAAACATTGCGCGCCGCTGCACCGGCGAAATCGAAAAAAACCCGGAACCACTGAACCGGCTGCTGGCTTCCGGTGCGCATCCGGCTGATCTCCTGGCGGGTATGAACGAGGCGCTCGAGGGCTGGGCGAGGGCGCCGCGACCGGACTCCTGGGCAGCCTTCACTTCCGGGCTGACCGACCCGCCGCTCCAGGCGCTCGCGCGGTCGCTCGACGTCGTTTTCGGCGACGGCCGCGCCCTTGAGGACATCAAAAGAATCGTCCTCGACGGTGGCGCGGATCTGGCACGCCGGGAAAGTGCGCTGCGCTCGCTGGTCACCGCACGGGCCGACGGCCTGAAGGACGTCTGCCGCCGGGTGCTGACCACACACGGTCTGAGTGTGGTGGCGATGCAGGGGCTGGCGCTTTTTGATGAGCCGGAGGTAGGGCGTCTGCTGGCGGGTCGTTATGGTTCGTTTTATCCGCATGAGCAGCAGGCGTTGATCGACACGCTGACGACGCGTCCGGTTTTTGCCGAAGCGCTGCTCGAACGCCTGGCTGCCGGTGCCATTCCCCGATCCGCCGTGACAGTGGCCCAGGCGCGGCAGATCCGGGCGCTGGGCCGTCCGTCGCTCGTGGAAAAGCTCTCCGCGGTGTGGGGGGACATTCGCGACAGCAGTGCGGACAAACACGCGCAGATCGCCGGCCTGAAAGCCCGGCTGACACCGGAAGTGCTGGCCGCGGCCGACCCGCGCCACGGGCGCGTCGTCTTCAACCAGGTCTGCGCGTCATGCCACAAACTCTATGGCGAAGGAAACCTGCTCGGCCCGGACCTCACCGGCGGCGGACGCCACGACGTGAATTACCTCGTCGAAAACATTGTCGACCCCAATGCCCTGCTGCCTGCCGACTACCGCATGACCGTGGTCACCATGACCGACGGTCGCACCCTCTCCGGCACCATCGCCGGCCAGTCGGATCGCACCCTGACCCTGAAAATGGTGGGTGCCGAACAAACGCTCGAACGCGATCAGATTGCCAGCACCCAGCAGCTGCCGATGTCGCTCATGCCCGAAGGATTGCTGCAGACTCTGGGCGACGCCCAGGTGCGCGACCTCATCGCTTACCTGATGACCCGCTCCCAGGTCGAGCTGCCCTGACCCGCCCCGGGTCGGCCGCCGCCCGCGTCAGCCACCCTCGCCGCCACCGCCACCGCCGCGGCCTTTTGCGGGGGGCGTGGAAAATTTCACCTGCTGCACGAAGTGGTAGAGCGCCTGTTTCCACTCCGGCGGGTCGTGCGCGTGACCGGTGACGTGCCAGACGTGCGGCACCTTTTTTTCCTTGAGGTGCGCATGCAGTCCCTGACTGATGTGGATCAGGCCGTCCCTGCTCCCGCAGGAAAGCCACAACAGCCTGAGGCGTCTGGCGTCTTCCGGATCCGGCACCAGTTCGGCCGGACGCCGGGTGTTCGGTGCGGATGAGAAGCCGCCAACCCAGGCGAAAATGTCGGGGTGGCCGAGACCGAAGTTGAGCGATTGCCCGCCGCCCATGGAAAGCCCGGCGAGCGCCCGATGGTCGCGGTCCGCCCGCACGCTGTAGCGGGATTCGATGGAGGGAATCACATCGTCGAGCAGGTCGCGCTCAAATACCGCGAAGGCCGGCGCGTGCTGCATGATGTTGCCCTCCGCGCGGTCGTTTTTCTGCGCGCGGCCGTTGGGCATGACGATGATCATCGGCTCGGCCTTTCCGTCGGCGATCAGGTTGTCGAGCAGCACGTCCGGCCGGGCAAACCGGTGCCATTCGGTTTCGTCGCCGCCGATGCCATGCAGCAGGTAGAGCACCGGATACTTTTTCTCCGGGGTGTAACCCGGTGGGGTGTACACATTCATCCGGCGGCGCGTCCCGACCGTCTTCGAGTCGTACTCCACCATTTCCAGCTTCCCCCGCGGGATCCCGTTGCGTGGCACGTCCCACCCGGCTGCGGGTTCGGGAAAAGCCGGCCGGTCGTCCTCGTTCAGCGTGATCGGACCGCGGGATCCACGCGGTCCGGACGGCGTTGCCCCCCGCGGCCGCTCCGATTCCACGGCGGGCGTCGCGGCGCTCGGGGCCGTTGTTTCTTCGGCGGACAAGGACCAGCGGACACACTGACACCGGACCATCCATGGGTGCTTCGTCGTGGATGTGGCCGGACGGTGGATGTGGCCGGACACGACAAAATGTGCGGAAGCACGGAGCAGGGGCTTTCGTTCCGGAGAGGCATGCGCAGGGTGAACGGCATGAAAGCCGGGTGGCATTCCTGGAAAGTGATGGCGCTGCTGGCGG
>JALRGF010000401.1 GCA_023253495.1 Verrucomicrobiales bacterium | reverse complement strand
ACCCGAGTGAGCCAAAGGCCTGAGAGGCGGCCGCAAGGTCCCTCGAGTCTCTTGGGTCCCTCAGGTCCCTCCCCTCGTCCCTTCCCTCGTCCCTCCCGGATTCTTTTCCGCCTTTCACCACGGCGGATCCGCATTAGGCTGCCCTGATGAAGCCTGTTCTGGACGTCTCGGCGCCGCCGGCGCCACCGCCGCCGCCGCTCTGGCGGCGGATTCTGTTTCATCCGCTGATGGCGGTGCCGCTCTTCATCGTGATCACCCAGCAGCTGGGGGAAAAGGGGTACCCGTTTTCGAATTTCCCCATGTATTCGAACCCTTCCGACTGGGAGGACTACATCTACCTGACCGATGGCGAAGATCGTCCGATCGGGGTGCAACCGCATGTCGGCATGAGCTCCGCCAAGCTCAACAAAGTCTTCAACAACACCATGAAAAACCATGGGCTGAAGCTCAGTGCGGTCAAACGCCATGCCCCGCCGGAAGTCGAGAAAAAAGTCGGCGACGAAGTGCTGCAAAAGGCGCGTCGCTGGGCGGAAAACCGGAAGCGCCCGCTGCCGGAGCCGACGCGCCTCTACCGCGTCATCATCGAGCGCCAACCGGACGGACGGCTGACCGAACGCACCCACCGCGTCACCGAAGGCTGATCGCACCACTGCATGTCCCCGATGACTTTCAAGGAGGCTCTCCGGTCCGTCTTCCGTCCCATCTGGCGTCCGCTGCCGGCGCCGGGCCCTGAGGGGTTGATCGCCCGGCTGTGTTTTGCCGCGCTCGCCCTGACCATGATGTGGGGGTTGAAATTTCAGTTCGACTCCCAGGACGTGCCCACCGGGCTCGCGCATTTTGTCGATCTGACGTTTCTGTCCAAACCCGGGGTGATGACCTGGGTGACCTGGGCGTTTGCCGCGCTCTGTGTGCCGTACGTGTTCGGGCGCGGGCTTGGGGTGGTGCTGCCGCTGCTCACGCTGATCCACTGCGCGGTCTTCGCGTTTTTCAACTCCCAGGGGTACAAGTCGCATGGCAACCAGATTATCAGTCTGATTCTGCTGGCCCAGTCCTGTGTCGTCCTGTTTTTCGCCGCCCACCGGTGGATCAAGGGGCGGCCGTTTCCGTTGCGGGCCGGGCGCACGCGCGATTCCTACCTCATCTATTTCAGCCAGGTGGTCATCGCCGGGGTGTACATGACATCCGTGGTGTCCAAAATGGATGAATCGAACTTCCGCTGGATCCGGAACCTGCCGAACATGTCGGTGCAGCTGGTCAAAACCCACCGCCAGGAATTTTATTCCAATCCGGCGACCTCAACCGTCCGCCGCGACGCGGAAGTGCCGGCGGCCCGCTGGATGATCGATCACCCGAACCAGACGCGACTGCTGCTCGGGGCCGGCCTGCTGCTCGAAGCCCTCTGTTTCCTGGTGCTCGCCAACCGCGGATGGGCGCTGGTCATCGGTCTGAGCCTCACCGCCATGCACTTCATCATCGCCTGGCTCATGCGGCTCTACTTCGACTTCAACGTCTACGCCTCGCTCATCTTTCTGATCAACCTGCCGTTCTGGGTCGTCTGGACCGGCCGGCGGATCGCGTCGGCGCGGGCCGCCCGCGCCGGAGAGGCGGGCCGGTCGCCCGCCACTGCCTGAAGGGCTCAAAAAAATCCATGCACCCGCCCTTGCGTCCGGGGCCGGGCAGGGGATGATAATCAAATACGGGGGCGTTTCGGTTTCGACTGTTGAGCTGAAGCACTGGCCGCATGCCGAGGATGATTCGTTGGCCTCGTTA
>JALRGF010000306.1 GCA_023253495.1 Verrucomicrobiales bacterium | reverse complement strand
GGTCGGGCGGCGGGGCGGGCGGGCGCGGGGTGGTGCTGGTGGAGGAGGTCGGGCGTGGGGCGGGGCGGGTCGAGGAGGTGGGGGCGGGTGCGGGTTCGGTGGTGGTGGTGGTGTCGGCGAAGTGGTATCCGGCCATGACGGCGACGCGGACCGGCCACGATGGCGGAGTGATCTGAAACTGGACGAACGGGCTGAACGATTCGTAGCCCCAGTCGTCCTCGGTGCCGGAAAACCCGAGGGTGGCGCCGACGGCCATGCGTGACCCGAGACCAAGCAGGAATCCCGGCTCGGCGCTGGTTTCGTCGAGGCGACCGTCCCGCGACCATTCGATCCCGCCGAAGACGGTGCCGGACCACATCGACGGTACGGAGGAGTCCATGACGACGACAAATTCCTGTCCGTGGTGGGCGGTGGCAGGTGGTGCGGTGACGGCGAGCGGGGTGCTCAGGAGGGCGGCACGCACGGCGTTTGATCGGAAAATCATGGGGTCGGAACGGGATGGGGCTCGGGTGCGGCCGGGGAGTGCGGCCGGGGAACGGGCAGCGGGTTTATCGGCGGCGGCGATGCCCGAGCAGGGCGAGGCCGGCGAGCGAGAGCAGGGCGGTGGCCGGTTCCGGCACGGGGGTGGTGGTGAAGGTGGCGCGGTACCCCTGGCGCGGCGGGCTGGTTTCGGATGGGGCGTTGCTGCCGATGACGAGGGAGTAGCGACCGGCAGGCAGTGACCAGGTGCGGGTGGCGGATTCCAGCGTGGTATTGGCCAGGCTGTCGAGATAGGCAATGTCCTCGGCCCAGACGACGGCGCCGTCGTTGTTGTACGTGTGGTGGTCCTGGATCGGCAGATCGACGGCGGCATAGCCGAGGGAGAGGGCGACGGCGTCGGGCACGGCGTCGTTGTCCCATCCGCTCCACACGGTGAATGACGGGTACATGTGGTCGACGGGGCGGAACCCGCCCCCGGCGACGGGCACGGTGGCGTCGCGGGCGACGGTCAGGGTGAGCCGGCTGGCGGCCTCAAGGGTGATGGCGAACCAATTGGAAGTGTGGGTCCATCCGACCGGGTCTTCGCCGGCAGCGAAGAGCCCCTGGTCCTCCCAGCTCCAGGCGCCGACATGGCTGGATACCGAGGCGGTTTCGTCCGGTCCGAGGGTGGCGTGGAAAGCGTAGCCGATGCCGCCGGGGTTGGCATCACCGGCGGTAATCGCGGCGAAGGCGGACGGGCCGAGGAGCAGGGCGAGACTGGCGGCGCGGAGGAGGGTGAGACCGCTTGAGATCGAGTGTGGTGGTCGTTGGAGTGGCAGGTGCTTCATGGTTTGTATCGTTAGGAACGGGAGATGAGATGCCGGCCTGGTACCGAGGTGAGGGTTCACCACGTGCGCCGGAGCCGGAACAGGTTGAGACCATCCTGCCGCGGCGGGTCGGCCCACCAACGGGACGCGTCGCGCCGCACCGGGATGCCGGCCGGCTGCCATGGCTGGCCGGGGATGGTGCGGGACTCGAGGGTCCAATCGGCGAAGGCGTCGGGCCACGAGAGGCGGAGGAGCGGACCGACGGCGTCGAGAGCGATGTCGGGCAAGAATTCGTCGGCATCGTCGAGGCCGTCCTGATCGCGATCGGTGCCGAGACGCCTCCCCTGGGCCGGGGGGACGCCGACGAAAGTGACAGCATCACCGGAAGCGAGCTGGCTGAGCAGGGAGTCGCGGGAAAAGCCGGCCGATCCGGTCCCGGTGCCGCGGTACCGCCTGGAGGCGGGATCAAACAGCCACTGGCCCCAGAGTCCCCGGACCCGGCCGCGCGCGATGAGGTCGCAGGCGGCGGCGGTGGCCTGGGATTCGAGGGTGGTCAAGGTGGTCGATTGCCCGGGTGAAACGACCGCCGGGTGAGAGACAGTGACCGAGTGGCCGACGGCGGGGGCGATACCGGTGTCGAAACACATCAGGAACGCGGTGACATCCGCGAGTTCCTGAAGGGTGTCGAGAGCGTCGAGGACGTAGAAGTGGGCGCGGGGCAGCTGGTGACCGGTGCCGTTGTGCAGCAGTCCGAAACCGGTGACATTCACGGCGCCGGGACGTCCGTCGAAGACAGCGCGCTGGTAGACGGTGCGGAGAGAAACTGTTTTGATCGGCTGGGTCGACCCGACCTCGGCCATGAGGTCGATGTTTTCGTCGGAACCGGTGGGCAGGGCGTGGCAGGTGACGCAATGGGATTTGGCGTGGTCGTTGTAGAGGTTGCGGCCGCGGAGGGGGCTGCCGTTGCCGAAGGAGGCGGGCAGGGTGCGGTCGAGTTGGCGGTTCGGGTTCGGGTGGTGGCGGAGCGATTGCAGGTAAAGCGTCAGCGCTTCGAGGTCGGCTTCCGGCAGCAGGCGGCCGCCGAGCAGGTCGCGGAACGTTGCATTGAAGCTGGCCAGGCTGGGGCGGTCGCCGCGCCAGTGGAAGATCCGGTGGTCCTGCATGCCGCGGAGCGTCTGGGTGGTCATGGGTCCCTTCATCGGGTGGAGGACCCGTGGCCTCGGGGTCAGATCGTGAATGGAGTTGTTGCGGCCGATGACGGTGATCATGTCGCCGCCCGGGTCGCCGAGGTCCCAGGCCAGGCCGTCACGATCCGCGTCGAGGTGGCAACTGGCGCAGGAGGCGGTGCCATTGCCCGAGAGACGTGCATCGAACAGGAAGCCACGGCCTTCGCGGAGGGCGGGCGGCATGGGGTCGTGGCTGGCGACCGGCACCTCGGCGAGAAGTGCTGATGACACCGGGGCGTCGGTGTCGATCACGGCCAAGGTGTGGGAGAGTTTGTTGAGGACGTAGAGGTGATGGCCGTCCGGGTGGAGGGCCAGTCCGCGCGGGCCGCGCATGGATCGGGAGCCGGCGGCGGCCTGACGCAGATCGATGCGGGCGGTGACGGATCCGTCGCGGGTGGAAAGGCGGGCCACCCGGTCGGACCCGAAGGCGGCGACCCAGAGGCTTTCTCCATCGGCGGAGAAAGCGAGGGCGGAGGGTTGGGCCAGCGCGCGGGCCTGAGCGTCAGGGTTGGGCAGGGTGCTGTAGTCGACGCCCGGATTGAGGTCGTGGTGCCGGACGTCTCCTTGGGGAATGGTGAGTTGAGAGACCCGGTTGTCGACGAAGTGGCCGCGCAGGGCGGGTTCGAAGCGCCGGAGGTTGAAGGCGTCGGTCGAGGCGATCCAGAGGCTGCCGGCAGCAGGATGGACGGCGAGATCGAAGAGGTTGGTGCCCAGACCGCGGTAGTAATCAGACACGTGATTTTCGGACACGACGATTTCGGCGACATCGTGATCGAGCACGGTGAAGGGGACCCGCGGGTCGTCGGCGGGAACGATCAGGGCGGTGCGCGGGGCCGGAGGAAGGGCGGGATTGGTGGGGGCGGGAGGTGGCGGGGCGAGGTCGGGAGGCAGCACGGTGGTGCCATTGCCGGAGAACTGGAAGGCGGCAAAGACGCGGGTGCCGTCGGGGTTTACGGCGAGGGCGCGCGGATGCAGGCCGTTGAGCGGGAGTACGGCGGTTTCGGCATGCGTGACGACGTCGAACACGCGGAGAACCGCGTTGCGGGAACAACTGACGAACGCCTTGTCCCGGGCAAAAACGACATCGGCCGGTTCGTCGGCGGCGGGCAGCGTGGCCACGGTCACGCCGAGCGACAGCGAGACGATGGAGATGGAGTCGGAGAGTTCGTTGACGACCCAGACCTCGTCGTTGGTGCGAGCGCGCAGCGAGACCGGTTCGAGGCCGACCGGGATTTCCGCGAGCAGGATGGGGCGGTCGCGTACGGCTTCGGAAATGTCGAAGACCGAGAGACGACCCTCGTCGGAATTGAGGGCGAGCAGGCGCCGCCCGTCCGGCGTGAGGCCGATCGGATGGGTGTGGCGTGCTTCGAAGTGCGTGTAGGCCGGTGCCTCAGTGGTCTGGCTGCGAGCGTGGCCGGTCAAGCCGGCGATCAGGGCGATGGCCGGGCAGGCGGATAAAAATGATTTCATGGAAATGGGGGACGCAAGGCCTTCGGGATGCGCGGTCGGAGAGGGAGCGGCTTGAGGCAGCGGCCGGGCGGAGGATGGGTGTCCGGGGTGATGAGGGTGCGAGCGGGGAGGGCCGCCGGGCGGGAGTGCGGATTGGAGGCAAGCGCAAATTCTCCGTGCATTGCGCCCGGAGGTAGGCACAATCGGCAGCGATCGCGGTGTCCGCCGAAGGGCACCGCCGCACAGCGACGAAGACGTCCACTCTGTCAGGAGACGCCACCGTTACAGGGCCACCCGAACCACCAGGCAGGCTGTGCGGCGGAGCGCTTCGGCGGGCATGGCCGTTGCGGCACACGCGATCAGTTCAGCGAAGACGAGGTGCGTCCGTCCGAAGACAGGAAGCGGGTCACGGCTGAGAGATTTCGCCGACCACGGCGGAATCAGGCGGCGCGCGGTGGCGGGCTGGGGGGGCGCGCGGGGTCCGCTGGCCAGAGCCAGCCGGGTTGGCTTACGGGGAGAAAGCGGGCGGTACCGTCGTAACGCGGAGGCAGGGCCATTTCATTGAGAAAGGCCAGCTCCTTGCCGAACTTGCTCCATTCCGGAGCCGGAGTTTTCGAGCCACCCTGTTTTTGTTCGGCTTCGCGGGTGGCGTCGATGGCGTGGCACATGGTGCATTTGTGTGCGCCATCAAATGTTTTGCGGGCGGCCTCGGCCACCCCTTCGGTGCGGGCGAAATCGAGCATCATGCTGCTCCACGCGACCACCTGCAGCATCCCGAGGTGCCCGCCGCACAGTTGCAGGCAGAGCACGAGAGCGCACAGCAGATGGATCACTCGCTTCAACAGCGGTACACTCCACCGGCGGATGACTGATGCAAGAGCGATATGATCCGAGAAGGCTGATTGTCCGGGGTGAAGGGCGTGAGTGGCCACTGTCTCAGGCGAGGTGAAAGGAGGTGGTGGCAAGGCGGGTGCCGTTGACCTGAAGATCGACGCGATGGGTGCCGGGATGATGCCGGCGGGTGGAGAAGTCGCGGATGAGCTGGGATCGGCTGAGGGTGAGGGTGGCGCGTGGCGGCAGCTCGACTTCGGTCCATTTGAAGACTTTTTCCGACGAGGCCCCACTGGCTTTCACGTAATGGACGACGAAGTCGACGACCAGCGGCTGCGGCTGCGGTGACGTCGAAGTCAGGGTGGCGGTGAGGGTGAGCCGTTGGCCGAGCGTGAGCCGGGCCGGCGAGGCGCGCAGCGTGGCGGCGACGTCCGCTTTCCGGCCGAACCCGAAGAGCCGCAGGGCACCGGGGTGGCCGTGTTTGATCAGGGTGCGGCAGGCGTGGCGGGCGATCCACCGCCGGTCCGGGTGTGTGAGGTCCCAGGAGGCGAGTTGGCGGAGGACGAATTCCGGATGGTCCTTGGTGATGTCGTTGAGGTGGTTGGCGACCGAGCGGCGGACGAAGAGCGAGACATCCTCTTTCAGGGCGTCGAGGATGCCGGTGGTCGGCGATGGATCGCGGACGAGGGCGGTGAGGCGCAGTCCCCAGGGGAGCCGTGGGCGGCTGCCTTCGCTGGCGAGGCGCCGGACTTTCTCGTCCGGGTCGCCGGTCCAGCGGAGCATGGTGGCGAGTCCGCGCTCAAGGTCGGCCACGAGAAATGGACGCACAGCAAATTCCGCCGATCCGAAGACGGTGAAGCGCCGCAGCGATTCCAGGGAAAAGTCGAAGTCATCGAGGCCGAAAGTGGCGACGAAGTCGGATAGGAAAACGGCGACGAATTCGTGGCCGATCGACGGGGCGAGGCGGTGGAGGACGCCCACCTTCCGGCGGTAGGGGCCGGGCAGCGAGGCGTCGACGGCCACCGCGCACTGGTGCAGCCGCTCCATCAGGCTGCGCTGGTCGAGGCCGTCGAGGGTGGCGGCGAGGAACTGATTCCGGTCGAAGCGCGGGGCGACCGCCTGCAGGTCGCGGGCGATGGCGCGGTGGCGGGCTTCGTTGAACCATTCCTTGAGCGGCAGGGGCGGAGCGGGCTCGGGCATGCTCCATGTGATACCCGTCGGTCGGGCGGCGTCAGTTTTTTTCCGGAAACTGGAGACGGGCGCCGAGGTACGCGAGCAGGCCCTTCATTGAGGCCAGCCGGGCGTAGTCGGCTTCGGGCACTTCGATGCCGAGCCTGCGGCTGAGGGCGATGAGGAACTGAAGGAAGTCGTAGGAATCGATGTCGAGCGATTCGCGGATGTTCGCTTCCGGGTCGAGGCGGGCGGGGTCAGCCTCCGGGGCGATGGGGGCGAGGCATTCGATGATGGCGGCTTTGAGGTCGGCTTCGGTCATAGCGACTCGGGGTGCTGAAGGAGGCGGTTGAGGGACTCGAGGAAGCGGGCCCCGGTGCGGCCGTCGGTGGCCCGGTGGTCGCCGGCGAGGGTGGCGTGGATGACCGGGCGGACGAAGAGCCCTCCGTTTTCGGCCCACGGCTCCTCGCTGAGGCGGCCGAATCCGATGAGAGCGACCTGCGGCGGGTAGATGACGCCGAAGACAGTTTCCACGCCGAGGTCGCCGAGGCTGGTCACGGTGATCGTACCCTCGCTCAATTCCGAACTGCGCAACCGGCCGGCTTTGGCCCGCGGGATAAGGTCGTTGAGCGCGGTCATGATGGCGTCGACCGACTTCGACTGGACGTCGAGCACCGCCGGCGAGATCAGACCGCCGTGGCGGGTGGCGATGGCGAAATTGATGTGCACGGCGTCGCGGCGGACGAGGGAATCGCCGATCCAGGCGGCATTCAGGTCGGGATGATCTTTCAGGGCGCGGGCGACGGCGGCGAGCAGCACGGCGGCCGGGAGCAGGCGATCGGTGATCGGGCGGCGCGCGTTTTCCGCCTCCAGCCAGGCCCGGGCGCGGGTCATGTCGATGCGCGTGGCCAGATGGTAATGCGGGATCTCGCGGTTTGATTTGGACACGGCGGCCGCGATGGCGCGGCGCATGGCCGTGGCGGCATCAGGGTGGTCGGCGGAAAGGTCGGGAGCCGCGGCCGGCGTGGTGGCGGTGGCGGGCGAGGCGGGGTCGGCGGCCTGAGGGGAGGCGGATGCCGCGGCAGCGTGGGCGGCAGCGCGTTCCACATCGGCCCGTTCGATGGCGCCGCCGGGGCCGGAGCCGGTGACGGTGGCGAGGTCAATGCCGAGGGTGGCGGCGACCTTGCGGGCGAGCGGGGAGACGCGGGTGTGGGTGGCAGCGGGCGCGGGTGGGACGGTTGACGATGCCGCGGAAGTGGCTGGCGAGTCCGCGGGGGGAGCGGGAGCGGGGGCAGCGGCTACGGGCGCCGGCGGGGTGGTCGTCGGTAGTGCGGCTGGCGGGGCTGGCGTGGTGGTGGCGGGAGCGGTCTCGCGCAGGCGGGCGAGCACCGCGCCGACGGGGAGTTTCTGACCGATGTGGGCGACGAGTTCCTCGACCACGCCATGGTGAAAGACTTCGATCTCGATGAGGCCTTTGTCGGTTTCGACCTCGGCGACGACGTCACCGCGGTGGACGGTGTCGCCGGGGGCGATTTTCCAGGCCATGAGGGTGGCGGCTTCCATGTCGGCGCCGAGGCTGGGCATGGTGAAGTCAATCATGAGTGGAGACGAGGGTGCGGGCGGTGGCGGCGATGGTGCCGGCCTGGGGCAGGGCGGCTTCCTCGAGGTGTTGGGCGTAGGGAATCGGGACTTCGGCGGTGCAGAGGCGGGCGACCGGGCGTTCGAGATCGTAGAACCGCTGTTCCATGATGCGGGCGCTGATTTCGGCGGAAATGCCGCCGCTGCGCCATCCTTCGTCGACGATGAGGACGCGGTGGGTGCGGGCGACGCTGTCCATGAGGGTGGCGTCGTCGAGCGGGCGGAGCGTGCGCAGGTCAACGACCTCGGCCTCGATGCCTTCGGTGGCGAGTTGTTCGGCGGCGGCGAGGCATTTCCAGAGACTGGCGCCGTAGGTCAGCAGGCTCAGGTGGCGGCCCGGGCGCATGATGCGGGCGGAGTCGAGGTCGACGGCGGGCGGCGGGTCGGGCAGGGTGCCCTCCATGTTGTAGAGCGTCTGGTTTTCGAAGAGGAGTACGGGGTCCGGGCAGGCGAGCGCGGCACCGAGCATGCCGCGGGCGTCGGTGATGGTGGCCGGGGTGAGGATGCGGAGGCCGGGGATGTGAGCGTACCATCCTTCCAGGCTGTGTGAGTGCTGGGCGGCGAGTTGTTTGCCGCCGCCGGTGGCCATGCGGATGACCAGGGGCACGTTGAACTGACCGCCGGACATGTGGAGCAGCGTGGCGGCGGTATTCATGATCTGGTCGGCGGCGAGCAGGCTGAAATTGCACGTCATGATTTCGACGATCGGGCGCAACCCCCCGAGGGCGGCGCCGATGCCGGCACCGACGAAGGCGGATTCGGCGAGCGGGGTGTCGCGGATGCGGTCGGGACCGAATTCCTCGAGCAGGCCGCGGGTGACGGCGAAGCAACCGCCGTAGTGGCCGACGTCCTCGCCCATGAGGAAGACGCGCGGATCGCGCTGCAGCGCCTCACGGATGGCCTCGCGGACAGCCTCGCGGTAGGTGAGCGATCGGTCGTTCATGGGCGGGCGGGGTCGGAGCAGACGAAGCGGGTGAGGTCGGCAACCGGCTCAAGGGTGCCGGCCTCGGCGAAGGCGACGGCGGCCCGCACTTCGCTTTCGACGGCGGTTTCCAGTGCCGGCAGGTCGGTTTCGCTGAGCAGGCCGGCGTCGCGCAGGGTGGTGACGAGCCCGGGGATCGGGTCGCGTGTTTTCCACTCCGCCACCTCCGTCTTGTCGCGGTAGAGTTCGCCGTCGAACATTGAATGACCGCGGAAGCGGTAGGTGCGGCATTCGAGCAGGTACGGGCCCCGGCCGGAGCGCACGTGGTCGAGGGCGGTGTCGGCGGCCTGTTCGACGGCGAGTACGTCCATGCCGTCGACGCTGGCCGAGGCCACCCCGTAGGCACCGGCTTTGGCGGCGAGGTCGGTGCGGGCGTGCTCGAGGGCGATGGGGGTGCCCATGGCGTAGAGGTTGTTTTCGCAGAGGAAGAGGACCGGGGTGCGCCAGAGGGCGGCGAGGTTGAGGGCTTCGTGGAATTCGCCCTCGGCCATGGCGCCCTCCCCGAAGACGCAGCAGGTGGCGCGGGAGTGGTGCTGGAGGACGTCGGCGAGGGCGAGGCCGACGGCGAGCGGCAGGCCGCCGCCGACGATGGCGTTGCCGCCGTAGAACCGGGTGCGGGCGTCGAAGAGGTGCATGGAGCCGCCGCGGCCGCGGGCGCAGCCTTCCTGTTTTCCGAACATTTCGGCCATGATGGCGCCGGGGGAAATCCCGCGGACGAGGGCATGGCCGTGTTCGCGGTAGGTCGAGACCACGGCTTCGTCGGGGGCCAGCC